>CBETWC010000293.1:0-2943 GCA_965539925.1 uncultured bacterium | reverse complement strand
CGTTGCAGCGACCGCCTGGTTCGGGTGCGGATGAGGCGCCTGAGAACTCGTTCACGAACTGCTCCAATCGTGAGTCAGTCGGATCGTGAAGCTCAAGCTGAGTAGCCCAGGCTGTCGCGATGATCGGTGCACTCTGGCCAGCGACCGGTGATACAAGCACCTTCTCGGTTCGACTCACGAATCCGCGTAATGCCTGAATGTCGTCGCTTGCAAGATTCGGGTCGTAGGCGATCCACACAGCACCGTGTTCGAGGGAGTGGACGGCGTTCTCGGATCGGATCTCCTCACCGTAGAAGCCACAGTTCTGCCAGACAGCGTCGTGTGCTCCACCGGCGGGAACCTCCCCGTCGTCATGGAGATCGCCTTCAACGTGCGCGGCAGCATCCACCGCAACCGTCTCAGTACCGTCCGGGACTCCCCGAAGTTCAGGCTGGGAGAAGAGGACGATCGCGGACAGTCCTCCGACCACAACGATGCCTGCAATCCAAGAGAGGCGCTTCGGCCAGGGCGATTCAACAGCAGGGGCCTGCCTGCTGGATGTCTTGGGTGATTTCGCTTTGTTACTCATGTCCACCTTTCGATGCTCGGCACGCGGCCAAGCCACGACCCCAACGGCGATCCCCAACAAGAACCCGGACAGCTCGGCTCACTCCTCGAAGTGTCGGGATTCCGCCAGTTCCTTGAATCAATGCTGCAGCTCCGACAATCGCTCGCGGTACTCATCGCTATCGATGTCGCCGCGCGCATACCGTTCCGCGAGGATCCGCTCCGCCGAGCCTGTGGCGGAACCTGTCGGTGATGTCGACCGGGACGACGACTGGATCACAGCCCAGACGACCAGTCCAACGATCGCCAGCATGATGAGCCACCCGATTCCCATCATCCCCCAGCCGAATCCGCCCATGTGGTCGAACCCTGCCGCGTCTGCCAATACCAAGGTCATGTCAGCTCCCTTCGATCTGGCTCAGGCGTTGTAGCTGAGATCAGTCGACATGCCCGCCTCGTAATGGCCGGGGATCAGGCAGACAGCTGCGGTGAAGTCATGATCGTTCTCAGGAAATGTGAACACGATCGTGGCCGTTTCGCCGGCGGGAACCACGAGCACGACGTCCTCGGCAGCCATTGCTTCCATGCCTTCGTCGTCATGGTCAGCCTCCTCGTCGTCATGGTCGGCATCCTCATTATCCATTTCATCATCCATCGCGGCCATTTCCTCATCGGTCATCGCACCTTCTTCGTGCTCGTCGTGACCTCCTGCAACGTGTTCATCGACCCGGTCCTGGTTCGAGAGTCGGAACTCATGTTCGACAACACCCGCGTTCGTCACCACGAATTCAATGGTCTCGCCCGGCGCGAAATCAAGGCTGTCTGCGTTGATGGCGAACTCGGTCAGCTCGACCACAACGACGCGATCTGCGTCACCCGAAAGCTCCACAGTGGTTGCCTCTTTGGTCGTCAGATCCTCGGCGGGGAGGGTGCCGCCACTGCCGACGCCTGGTGTCTTCGCGCATGCTGCTGTGACGAGCAACACGGCTACGGCGAGAGCTACGAGACTCACGGGTCGTTTCCACATTCTGGACTCCTTGATCAAGGTGAACGAGTACACAGAAATTATCGCCCAGAAGCGGTTGGCCAAACAGTCCACCACATGGATAGCGGGCCTCAACCATTTGGTGGAGGCGTCTCCTACTCGATCACACCGATCCTCAAGCCAACGGCAACGGCCTCGGCTCGAGACGACACGTCCAAGCGGTCGAACACGCCACGAAGGTACGTCTTGACGGTCGCCTCCGATAACCCCAGCTCGCGAGCGATCTGCTTGTTCTCGAACCCGTCTGCGATCAACTGGAGTACCTGCTGTTCTCGTGGACTCAACCGACCGGACTTCCTTGGCGCTCCGGCCACGTCGGCGAGCAACGGCTCCATCAGGGCACTCTGGACATAGATCTCGCCCTCGGAGACGGCGACTATCGCCGCAAGGATCTCCTCCCTGCCAGCACTCTTGAGGAGGTAGCCAGCCGCGCCCAGCTCGATTGCTCTCCGCACATACCCTGGCTGGTCGTGCATCGAGAGCATCAGCACCCTCACCTGGGGGAAGTCAGAAGCCATGCGTCCGAGCGCATCGAGTCCCGTCATACCTTCCATCCGAATGTCAAGCAGGACAACATCTATGGGGTCTGCGCCGATGACCTCGAACATCGCCTCCGCAGATTCCGCATCGCCCACGATCTCGACTTCGGGCGCATCCCTGAGCATGAAACGGATCCCGTCTCGAACCACCTTGTGGTCGTCCACAATCAAGATCCTCATTCCAAAGCCTCTTCCATCCGGGGCAGCCAGGCACAGAACCGCGTCCCACCCGAACCTGCCTCTTCAAGAGTCACCTCACCACCCAGGGCCCTGAAACGCTGCGTGGTCGTGCTCAGCCCCAGACCGGGCGCCGATACTCCGTCCATGCCTACTCCATCATCAGCGATATCGAGCGTCAACCGATGCGGCTCTCCAGTGAGGCGGAGTGAGACTCGATTGGCGTCCGCATGCTTGCGGACGTTGGTGATCGCCTCGCGCGCGGCGCGGTAGATCTCAGTGCGGCACACCGGGGCTGGTTCGTATTCAAGATCGATCTCGAGGTCGACATCGAGGTCACTTTCGAGACGCGTGAGGACGACAAGCTCCTCGAGCGCTGCGGCAAGGCCAGCATCCGCCGCGAGTTCAAAGTGCAAGAGGCGCAGTTCGTTCCTGAGCGTGGTGTCCATCTCTCGGACAACGCCTGCGAGACGGTCAAGCTCGATAGCCATGGGGTCGGATGCATCCAGTTGCGCGCGAGAGCCCTCGATCCCGTACAGAAGTCGATACATCGGTTGACCGATGTCGTCGTGAAGAGCACTGACGATCCGGCGTCTCTCGATCTCCTGAGCCGAGAACGACGACTCAAGCAAGCCT
>CBETWC010000292.1:0-2953 GCA_965539925.1 uncultured bacterium | reverse complement strand
TACGTGCTGGTGTCGGCTGCGCTTGCTGCGGCGGCGGCGATGATGCGGCTGGCCTCTGCGACGTAGCCAGCGGCCTCGTCGATCCTGCGCTGGTACTCGGCGAGGTCGCCTCTCAGAAGGGCTGCATCAGCGGCGTCGAACGCAAGCTGGGCCCTGGAAAGGAGTTCTTGCACCTGCTCCTGCACCGTTCCCTCAGGCGGAGTCGTGTCACCATCGTCGCCCCCGTCGCCCCCGTCGCCCCCGTCGCCTCCGTCACCGCCGCCATCGGGCGTTCCGAAGAGCATCACAAGCACCTCGTCCAAGGAATCAGCGATCTCGATCTGGCTGTCGAAGGATGCGATCACCCGCTTGAACTGCGGGATACCGCCCGTGTCCGCGGCGAGGTAGATCGGTTGCACGTACAACAGTGAATCCTCAATCGGGACCACGAGGAGGTTGCCCTTGACGACCCTCGAACCCTCCTGGCCCAGGAGGGTGAACTCGGCAGATACCTTCGGATCCTGCTCGATGAAGTCCCCCACCTGCCCCGGGCCATCGATCTGGCGGTCCTCGGGCATCGTGTAGGAGATCAGCTTGCCGTAGTCCTCCAAGGGACCACTCTTGGCAACCACGAACGAAGACATGTTCGGACGCTTCTCAGGTGTGAACGGCTGCATCAACAGGAACGAGAGCTGCTCTTCCTCGGGAAGTTCCATAAGCAGGTAGTACGGGAGCATCGGATCGGTGGGGAATGTCCCGCGCAGCGGCGGCTTCGGACTCGTCGAAGGGTCCTTCGCGATCTGCCACGGGTCGTTCACCTGATACAGGTCGACGGGATCCGTCATGTGATACAGCGTGTAGATGTCTGTCTGGATCCGGAAGAGGTCCTCGGGGTACCTGATGTGTGGGACGAGTTCCTCGGGGAACTCCGCCAACGGCTTGAAGAGCCCGGGGAAGATCTTCTCGTTCGTCTGGATCAACGGATCGTCGGCATCGAACACGTACATGTCGATTGAGCCGTCGTAGGCGTCGATGACTGCCTTGACCGAGTTCCGGATGTAGTTGAAGGTCCTCGGAAGGTCGGATCCGGAGTTGAGCCTTGCGGTGTTCGCCAGCTCCGAGTACGGGTACCTGCTTGACACCGTGTAGAGGTCCATGATCCATACGAGCCGGCCGCCGACCGTGACCATGTACGGGTCATCATCGGATCGCAGGAACGGTGCCATGCGGGAGACACGGTTCTCGATGTTGCGAGCGATCATCACACGGCTGTCACTCTCGAGCTGGCTCGAGATGAGCGTGTTGAGGTCGCCGAACCGCAGTGCCCAGGCGAACCGCGTAAGGAACCCACCGAGCTCGACACCACCCTCGCCGTCGTAGTGCACGGTTGACGTGGACTCGGACGATACGCTGTTCTGCGGGATGTCGACCTCGCCCTCGCGTGATCCGGCGATCAGGAAGTCACCCTGGGAATCATCGGAGAAGTAGATGCGAGGTTGCGCGACGTCGAGCGACGGGTCTCCCGATCGATTGACGGGAGGGATGTCCTCGATCAAGAAGTCTGGGAGGCCATCAGTTGTCACGTTGTTGGCCGGGCTGAGTACCACACCGAGACCGTGCGTGTAGATGAGACGCTCGTTCACCCAACCACCGCCGGGGATGTTCAACTCATCAAGACCACGCGCGGCAGTCATCACCTGGGTCAGCTCACCGTTGATGACATATCGATCAACATCGACATCATCGAAGTTGTAGTACGTCTTGATGTTCTGGAGCTCGGGATACGTCTCGACGAGTACACCCGGATCCCAAAGCCTGATGTTGTTGATCGTTGGCCTGTTCGCCTCAACGACCTCCGCTGTCAGGTCGGTCGATGCGTTGAACGGCCTCACGTCCACCTCATCGAGGCCATAGGCGAATCGGGTGAAGTCAAGGTTGTGCTGCACATATGGCAGCTCCTTGTTGAGCTCGTTCGGTTCCACAGAAAAGCGTTGCACCAGGGCCGGGTAGATGCCGCCGACACCGATGGATGTCACGAGCCAGATGCCGAGCGCAATCATGGGGAGCGACCAGCCCCTGAACCACACATTGACGAGCAGGATGATCGCCGAGATGATCGAGATGAAGATGAGAAGGTTGAGCGCAGGAACCTGTGCGTTCACGTCAGTAAAGGATGCACCGAAAACTGCGCCCCTGCCCGAGTACAGCAACTCCCACTTGTCGAACACGTAGCCGACGGCTTTGAGGAGGGCGATCGCCGCGACCATGATCGAGATGTGCGCCTTGACGCCATCTGAGGTGCGTTGGCCCGGCGTCCCGACCTTGATTCCGCCGTTGAGGTAGTGGGCAGCAGCCACGACGAGTGTCGTGATCAGCAGAAGTTGGAACATCCAACCGTAGACGTCCCGGTAGAACGGGAGACCGAAGACATACCGCGAGATGTCGTTCTGGAAGATCGGATCAACGATTCCGAAGGGGACACCGTTGCGCCACTGGAGCCAGTCCTGCCACCAAGCCGCGGCTCCTAGACCGATGAGCAGGGCAAAGAAGGCGGCGAATCCAAAACGCACCCGACCGACGCGCGGTTCGATCCACTGGTGGTACCGCTCAAGCAGCTCCTCGTCGGGTGTTTCCGCGAACACGAACCTCCTCGGCGACACCTTGTCCACAACGAACAGGTTGATCCAAAGAACGAGGAAGGCAACAAGTGTTGCGCCCAGAACCAGCCACACCTTCGTGAAGGTAAGCGTGGTCCACACACCCGCGGCATCGAGCGAGTCGTACCACAGGTAGTCGGTCCAAAGAGTTGCAAGCCATCGACCCATGAGCAACAGGACGAAGCCTGTGGACATGACGATCGTGGCGAGACGCCGGAAACGAGAAGGCTGACGATAAGCAATGGGTTCGCGGTTGATCACGGGGGGAAGCTTATCGGGCGCGAGACGTCATGGGGACAGGTGGGAAGAAGCTCGCC
>CBETWC010000291.1:0-2965 GCA_965539925.1 uncultured bacterium | reverse complement strand
CAGAACGACATCAAATTCGTCCTGCTCTTCCTCGGCTGCGCCACCAGCGTCGCCACCCGCAGGGGCAGCGGCGACTGCGACAGGAGCCGCAGCGGTGACATCGAACTTCTCTTCAAACGCCTTGAGGAACTCGGACAGCTCGAGGACAGACATCTCCTCGAACGTTTCGAGCAACTTCTCGGTTGTCGTCTTGGCCATTGTTACTCCTCAGTGGCGTCGTCTTCGGACGCCTCGTCGGCTTGATCATCGGATTCGTCACCAGCATCGTCAGATGCCTCGACGGTCTTTTCGGTCGGTGCAGAAGCCTCGTCGGCCTCAGGGGCCTCCTCGGCGCTCTCAGCTTTCAGCTCTCCGCTATCAGCTTCCTCGGAAGTCGCATCTGCGGCTTCGTCGGATTCCTCGGCGGGGGCATCGTCAGCGTCAGGAGCCTTGTCGGCCTCAGGGGCCTCCTCGGCTACGTCCTCGGCATCTGCAGCTTCAGGCGCATCAGTCTCGTCAGAGTCCTCGGACTCCTCTTCGGCTGAAGGCTGAGAGCTGACATCTGCTGGCTCTTCTTCCGCTGCTGGCTCTTCCGCTTCCTTCTTCTCGAGCAATTGCGAGAGGACGTTGGCGGTGTTGCGTGGCAGCGCGGCCAGGAGGCCTGCAAGGTTCGCCATCGGCGCCTGCATGACTCCTGCGATCTTGGCCAGAAGGACATCCCTCGGCTCGAGATCGGCGAGCTCTGCGATCTTCTCAGGAGGGAGGAACTCAAGTCCGAGAAGGCCACCCTTCACCACGAATGTCTCGTGGCTCTTGGCGAAGTCCTTCATGACCTTGGCTGCCCCTGCTGGATCACCGTCGGCGAATGCAAGGGCGGTTGGGCCGAGTAGCAATTCGTCGAGTGTGTCGATGTCCAGTTCTGCGGCCGCAAGGCGAGCCATGGTCATCTTGACGACCTTGAACTCTGCTCCGTTCTCACGGAGGCTGCGACGCAGTTCCTGCTGATCCTTGACCGAAAGACCTGCATACTCAGCAAGGAACACGGCTTGTGCTCCCTCGATACGCTCTTTGATGTCGGCGACAGCCTGGACCTTTTCTGGTCTTGGCATGTGCGTCTCCTCAAATCGGACTTTCGCTTCCCAACCCATGTGGGCCCTGAAACGATCAAAGCCCCCGAACCAAGAGTCAGGAGCTTCCGTGAGGAATCGGCCTGCGGTGGCGTCTTGCGACTTATGCCTGTCGGCACCAACGGTCTCGGGTCGGTATGAGGTTGTAGCGGGAGCTTAACGCTGTCGCAGAACAAAGAGCAAAGAACAAAGAACAAAGAGCAAAGAGCAAAGAGCAAAGAAGGGTTCCGTCTTTCAGCGAGTGGAGAGAGCGATCTTTGTTCTTTACTCTTTCAGGGAGCGAAGCGACCGATCTCCCAACTGATCGCTAGATCAGTTCGCTTATCATCGCCGCTGCTTTGGCTGCTCCGTTGGTTTCTACGTCGAGGTAGTCGATGTCTCGGGCAATCTCGGCTGCCATCACGGATCCCAAGTTGTCGGGTACGACGTCTTCGTAGTTCATGTGGCGGCCGGCACGATATCGGTCGAGCCGGGCGCGGACGTGGAACTCCTGCTCGAAGTGGTTGCGCAGTGGGACATAGATGAAGGGCACCTTTGCGGCGGCGAGTTCCATCGTCGATGTCAGGCCTCCCTGGACGATCGCGAGGTCGGCGACGGACAAGTGCCGATAGAGCTTGTCCACGTACTCGAGGTACTCGACGCCCTCTACCTGTGGCAGTGACTCCGGGTCTATGCGAGGACCTGTGACAACGATCATCCGAAGATCGGATACCTCAGCAGCAGCCTGTGGATACGACTCGACGACGCGCTTGATGAGATCGACACCGACACCCGAGCCGCCCACAGACACGATGCATACCTTCTCGTCCTCGTGGTACCCGAGCTCCGATCGCAGCTCAGCGCGATCTCCAAGCGCCCTGGGATCGAATCCCGTTACGTACCCGGCGAAGTCGTAGTTCTTCTCCGTCCAGTCCCTGATGACGGGGAGGTCCGGTCCGAAGGTCCCGGGGATGATGTCGTCGGGGTTCCCGACGAAGATCGCCTTGTCCCTGACGCGGCCATAGCGAGCGATCTGTTCGATCATGTCGGCGTTGTAGTCGGCCGCTACGAATGCTTCACGCTCTCCCCCGGACGGCATCGGCACGTAGCCGACGAAATCCGTCAGCCACGCATACGCCGTCTTCTTGAGGTTCGGGTTCTCGTGGAGGTGATGGTCCAGTTCCCAGGATTCGTCGCCAACGACGAGGTCATACCGGCCCGCCTCGATCACCTCATCGATCACCATGAAGTTCGCCACCTGGATCTCATCCATATTGCGCAATGCCTGGAACGCGTTGAGGTCGTGCTCCCCCGACTCGCTCTCGATGTGTCCGGTTTCATTCGCCATCAGCGCCGACGCGGGATGGATCATATCTCCGCTCGCATCGAGCACTCTGGTTACCGGATCCTGAGCGAGCCAGTCGATCTCGACATCGGTATGGATCGCGCGCAGCTCTTCAGCGATCGCGATGTCACGCCTGGCATGACCAAGTCCGATCGGTGAGGAGATGAAGAGCGCCCGTTTGGGCCGAGCATTTCCGATATGCCACGCCGCATCCGGTCTCTGTCGCGGATACACGCGGTGCATGAAGTCCTTGATCGCATGATTGACTTGCACCGGGTAGCGACCGATCGGAACATGCCCAGCACCTTCGATAGTCAGCAGCTCGGAGTTCGGAATCATCTTCTGGAGGACCACAGAGCTTTGGTAGCTGATGATCTTGTCACCGGTTCCATGGATGATGAGACACGGCATGTCGATTGCCCGGACTGCTGCCTCGAGTTCGTCGAGGTCATAGCTCGGGCCGGCCTCGGATTGTCGGGCGATGATCTCACCTGTTGTCTCCATCGCCCACCTGACGCTGTCGTCGAATCCCTTC
>CBETWC010000290.1:0-2967 GCA_965539925.1 uncultured bacterium | reverse complement strand
CCCTGGACCGCAGGTCCTCGAGAAGTGGATGGGCATCTTTGACGATCTCCAGATCCAGCTCTGCAGCCTCGAGTGCTGCCTTGACGGTCTTGAGGTCGGAAGCGTCCATCCTCTGCATGTGCACGAGACCGAGCATCGCGTGGAGATACCGACCTCGGTCCGCTGGATCCGCGATCGACACAAGGGTCGACATCGCTGCGCGCTCTGTGCCCTTCGGTAAAGGCAACCATTCGAGCGCTACTTCGGCCCCGAATTCAGCGAGCAGGCGCGCCCACCGGTAGAACATCCAGACGGAGGGTGAGGAGAAGTCGAACCAGACCTGACCGGTGAAGCGCATGCACGGAAGATATCAGGGGGAAGAGGACAAGAGACGACAGGCGTCAGGTGTCAGGTGTCAGCAGTCAGATGCCGAACATGCGTTCGATTAAGGTACCCGGCGTGACACCTTTTGGCCAGCGGACGTTCGAAGAGCTCGGAGCGCATCTCATGGACGTGCCGTTCTGCGTGCTCGACCTCGAGACAACGGGACTCTCTCCCGACACCGAGGGCATCACGGAGATCGGTGCCGTGCGGTATGAACAGGGCATCGAGACAGGTCGATTCCAGACGCTCGTCAATCCTGATGCGCCCATACCTCCCCGCATCACCGTCATCACCGGTATCACGCAGGCGATGGTCATCGACGCTCCGAAGATCGGGGAGGCGTTGCCGTCGCTCCTCGAGTTCATCGGGGATGCCGTCATCGTTGGGCACAACGTTCGGTTCGACATGTCGTTCCTCAATGCCGCATCGATTCGCCTCGGGTACGGGAGACTCCCCAACCGCTCGGTGGACACGCTCCGACTTGCGCAGCGCCTGGTCCGAAAGGATCTGCGGAGCTTCAAGCTGTCGAGCCTGGCGGCGTACTTCGGATCGCCGACCACCCCGAACCACAGGGCACTCGACGACACCCTTGCCACGGCGCACGTGTTCTGGGCGCTGCTCGAACGTGCCGGGTCCATCGGTGTCACGCACCTCGATGACCTCCTCGCGCTGCCCACGATCAAGGGCGCGAGAGCCGTCGGAAAGCTGGTGCTCACAGAGGATCTCCCGCGGTCCCCGGGCGTGTACACATTCCGCGACAAGGCCGGCACACCCATATACATCGGCAAGGCCACCAACCTGCGCACACGCGTGCGATCGTACTTCGGAGGCGACACACGGCGACGCATCGACGACATCCTGCGAGACCTTCACACGATCGATCACCAGGTGACCCTCAACGAGTTCGAAGCGTCGGTGTTGGAGGTACGAGCGATCGCTGAACACAACCCCCACTACAACCGCCGATCGAAGCGTCCACGATCCCTGCATTGGGTCCGGCTCACCGCCGAGCGATTCCCCCGCCTCTCTGTCACAAGGACACACGGCGATGGCCTCCTGCACATGGGCCCATTCAGGAATCGGTTCCAAGCAGAAGCGGTGATGCACGCACTGTGGGACGCCAGCCCGATTCGTCGATGCACGACTGCGGGGAAGGGCTGCGCCTTCGCCCAGCTCGGTGTCTCTGTGTGTCCACATGACGGTTCGGTGACGGAGGCGGCCTACCACGACATCGTCCAGGAACTCATCGATGGCATCGAATCCGACGCAGGCCCGCTGTTCGAACGCTTGATGGCGCGGATGGCCGCCCTCATCGACCATCAACGTTTTGAGGATGCTGCGGTGTTGAGGGACCGGTGGGAGTCCCTGAGTCGAGCGATCGAAAGCCGAAGGGCATGGGAGTCTCTGCATCGAGCTGGCCACATCGTCGCAGCAGGCCCGGACGACGTGACCGTCGCCATCAAGCAGGGCCGTCTCGTAGCAGCGTGGCCTCACGAGGACCAGGCGCCCCTCGTAGCGTCCGGCGATGCCCTGGAGGTGTGGCCCACGGTGACGATGGTGGCTGTCGAGGAGGCCAATCTCGTCTGGCGATGGCTGGGCGGACCCGGGATACGGATCACCTCGGTGAGCGGCACGCTTGCAACTCCCTCTGCGCGAATCCCGACACTCACCGTTCCTGGACGATCCTGATGGACCCGCACACAACCACGCGAGCTGCCTCCGCAACCACTCTCTGTCCGAATCCGAGGGACTAGACACCCTGGATGCCCACGGATTGGCTCTTGCCGACCACCCATGGTGGCATTACTGTCCTCAGGAGAGTCGGAATGATGCGTTGGACCCATAGGGGTAAATGCAGCATCAGGCTTGAATAGGAGTTGGACTGAAAGGTCCGCTGGGTGGCGCACATCCAGCGGTGGAAAAAGTTCAAAGGGCTCAGGGCTTGAGCCGAAAAGGGCCGGGTATGAATCCCGGATTAGGGTTGGAGGAAGGCGAATGCCAAATACTTGGACAAACAGCAACGGAGTCGCAGCACGACTACTCAACGTCGTACTGGCGGCTCTTCTCGCGTTCACGGTAATCGTGGTCGTCCCGAGCTTCACCGACGCAGCGCTTGCGGCACCGCCGAGCGCGAATCTGGATCAGTGCAAGAACGGCAATGCTGCCACTCCCGAGAGTCCATGTGAGTGGGTGAACGGCAACCTGAACGCAAGTCAGGCGCACTACGTCGAGGGGTACTCGGTTCCCTACCGTGCGGTCATGGAGAATCTAGTGGTGGGCACCGAGATCACGCTCGTCATGGAGTACGACATCAAGCACTCCTCGAAGCATGCGCTCGACTTTCTGACGTCCTTCGACCGGATGGAACCACACAACGACTACTTTGGTCACTCGGCAGAGGCCGTCGACCCGATCGCCGGCATCGTCGGTACCGGGACCGTCGACACCTTCCCGATCCCCGCTCCTAGCTCAGTCGGGTCGCCCGTTACTGGCGAGCCAACAGCCGAGTTCAACAGCTTGCCAGCAGCTGAGAAGCTGATGACGCTGTACGGCGGGACAATCACCGGTATCACGTACGACGCCCAAGGAGACCTCAACGGAGCG
>CBETWC010000289.1:0-2984 GCA_965539925.1 uncultured bacterium | reverse complement strand
CAGAGGCAGCCCATGCTGTGGTTGCGGAGATCGAGGCTGCTGGTGGCGAAGCGATGGCGAACGGTGCGGATGTCACAGATGCTGATGCTGTCAAGGCGATGGTCGACGCCGTCATCGCCAAGTGGGGTCGTGTCGACATACTCATCAACAACGCAGGCATCCTGCTCGACAAGTCCTTTGCCAAGATGGAGCAGACCGACTTTGACCTGGTCGTCAACGTGCATCTCACCGGTACAGCGATCTGCACGAAGGCGGTATGGGAGCACATGCGCGAGCAGGGCTACGGACGGATCGTCGTCACCTCGTCCTCATCGGGTCTCTACGGCAACTTCGGGCAGGCGAACTACGGCGCAGCCAAGCTCGGCGTGATCGGACTCATGAACACGCTTCGAGCCGAAGGCGCCAAGTACGACATCCGGGTCAACGCTCTGGCACCTGTTGCTCTTACTCGGATGACCGAGGACATCATGCCGGACGAAGCAAAATCTCTTCTCAATCCGGAAGAAGTCACCCCTGGTGTGCTGTTCCTTGTATCAAAGGACGCTCCCAACGGCGTCGTGCTCGCTGCTGGCGCAGGCGGATTTGCCTCCGCCCGCATTTACGAGACCGACGGCATCTGGCTTCCACCATCAGAGAGGACCCCGGAGAATATCGCTGCCCGGTTCGACGAGATCCGTGATCCAGAGGGTCAACAGGAGTACACGACCGGCAGCGAACAAACGATGAAATTCGTGCAGAAGGCCATGGCTGGCCTGCAAGAACTGAGCTGAGGACACCATGAAAGAAGCGGTAATCGTATCGACAGCACGCACCCCGATCGGTAAGGCGTACAGGGGAGCATTCAACAATCTCGAGGCGCCAAGTCTCGCCGGGGCACCGATCGCTGCTGCGGTTGAGCGCGCCGGAGTCGATCCGGCTGAGGTTGATGACGTCATCATGGGATGTGCCATGGGCCAGGGAACCCAGTTCCTCAACGTCGCGCGTCTTGCTGCGCTCAGATCGGGGCTACCGACATCCGTGAGCGGCATGACGATCGACCGTCAGTGCTCGTCAGGGATGATGGCAATTGCCACAGCAGCCAAGCAGATCATTGTTGACGACATGAAGATCATCGTCGCTGGAGGAGTCGAATCGATTTCGCTGGCGCAGAATGAGCACTCGAACATGTTCCGGATGATCGATCCTGCTCTCGTGGAGATGCACCCTGCGGCCTACATGTCGATGCTCAGCACTGCGGAGGTCGTGGCTGAGCGGTTCGGTATCTCTCGCGACGCCCAGGATGCCTATGCGTATCAGTCCCAGATGAGGACCGCAGCGGCTCAGGAGGCGGGAAAGTTGGATGACGAGATCATCCCGATCACGGCGACCAAGCAGGTGAAGGACAGAGAGACCGGCGAGATATCACTCGAAGAGGTCACCCTCACCAAGGACGAGGGGAACCGTCCGAGCACGACGCTCGAGGGCCTCCAGGGATTGCCACCAGTGAGTGGCGGCGCCATCACGGCTGGGAACGCAAGCCAGCTTTCGGATGGCGCGGCGGCGACAGTTGTGATGGATGCAGATCTTGCACACGAACGCGGGCTCGAACCGCTCGGGTACTATCGCGGCATGGCGGTGGCCGGCGTCGATCCTGACATCATGGGGATCGGCCCCGTCTTCGCTGTACCGAAGCTGCTCGACAAGGCGGGCCTCTCCATGGATGACATCGGTCTGTGGGAACTCAATGAAGCATTCGCGGTTCAGGTGTTGTACTGCCGCGACGAACTCGGCATTCCCGACGAGTTGCTCAATGTGAACGGTGGAGCGATCTCCATTGGACACCCCTACGGCATGACGGGAGCGCGGATGGTCTCTCACGCGCTGATCGAGGGCAAGCGGCGAGGCGCCAAGTATGTGGTCTCGACGATGTGTGTCGGCGGGGGCATGGGAGCGGCGGGTCTCTTCGAGGTTGCTTGATGCGCGCAGTCCTGTGCACCGAATACGGTTCGCACAAGGATCTGGTCGTGTCGGATGTCCCTGCCCCGGTTGTCGGGGCAGGAGAGGTACTCATCGATGTCCATTCAGCGAGCCTCAACTTCCCTGACCTTCTCGTCATACAGGGCTTGTACCAGTTCAAGCCCGAGCCGCCGTTCGTCCCCGGTGCTGAGGCATCAGGCGTGGTGGCAGCGCTTGGGGAGGGCGCGGATGGATTGATCGTTGGGCAGCGCGTGTCGACTGTTGGTGTCGTCGGAGGCTTCGCTGAACAACGGGTCGTCGACGCTGCCACAGTCATCCCAATCCCCGATGAGCTGAGCTTCAACACGGCAGCAGCCACAACGATGACGTACGGCACCTCCTATCACGCGCTCGTGCAGCGTGCAGCGCTTGCTCCTGGGGAGACGCTGCTCGTTCTCGGTGGGTCGGGCGGCGTTGGCTCGGCTGCTGTCGACATCGGTAAGGCGTTGGGTGCGACCGTCATCGCTGCCGCGAGCACCGATGACAAGCTCGAGTTTTGTGGAGAGTTGGGCGCGGATATGACCATCAACTACGCCAAGGAGGACCTCCGGACCGCGGTCAAGGACCTGACTGCTGGAAGGGGGGCCGATGTCGTCTACGACCCGATTGGTGGGGATCTGTCAGAGGCAGCGTTCAGAGCGATTGCATGGAATGGTCGCCACCTCGTTGTCGGCTTCACAGCGGGTGACATACCAAAGCTTCCGCTCAATCTGCCACTCCTCAAGGGAGCATCCGTCATCGGTGTCTTCTGGGGGTCCTTCACGGCCCGCGAGCCGCAGACCGCGGCCGAGAACCTTGTGGCGATCGGCAGGATGATGGCTGCAGGCGTTCTTCATCCCAAGATCACTGCAACGTTCCCACTCAGCGGGATCGTGGAGGCATATGACTTGCTCGCGTCCCGCAAGGCAATGGGGAAAGTGGTTGTGGAGGTAGCAGAAGGTCAAAGGTAGATCGTAAAAGGCAAGAACTAAGACATAGAACGGGTTCGC
>CBETWC010000288.1:0-2994 GCA_965539925.1 uncultured bacterium | reverse complement strand
AACACCGGATACAACCCTTTCATGACCGAGGGGAAGAAGACCGCTGGTCTCGAGATTCTCGAGGACCTCGATTGGCGCGTTCCCGATGCCATCTTCGTCAGCGTCGGCGATGGCTCGATCATCGGCGGCGTCCACAAGGCGATGAAGGACGCGTTCGCCCTCGGCTGGATCGATCGGATGCCACGCATCTTCGGGATCCAGTCCGCAGGAAGCGACTACCTCGTCCAAGCGTTCGAGAGTGGTGAGGACGTGCTGACAAAGGCTCCGATCGCGGCTGACACCGTTGCTGATTCGATCAGCGCCGACCTGCCGCGGGATCGCATCAAGGCAATGGCAGCCGTTACAGAGACCGGCGGTTCCTACCTCCGTGTCTCCGACGACGCGATCCTCGCTGCGATTCCTGCCTTGGCACGCGGATCAGGCGTCTTCGCCGAACCGGCGGGAGCGGCACCGTACGCCGGCCTCGTCGCCGCCATCGACGCAGGTCTCATCGGCACAGACGACGAAGTCGTTCTTCTCGCCACAGGGAGTGGACTCAAGGATGTGGCGTCGGCCTTGAAGGCCGTGGCCGCCGTCGGTACCGAACCGATGCGGGTTGACCCGAATCTCGACGCTCTCAAAGCTGCCCTCAACTCCTGAAAGGAACCCCTTCCATGATCGATCTCACCGTCAACGAAGCCGTCCTGGCATCTGCCGTCGAGCAGGCCAGAGCACGTGACTTCAAGATCCCAACGTTCAAACAGATGCGCGACCCGAGCCTCATCCCCGACGACGTCAAGCAGCGTCTTGGCGGAGTTGGACTCTGGGATCTCGATCCACTCAACCTGTACCGCATCACGTGGCACAACGACCCGACCCCGACAGGTGGTGGCTTCGGTGGCGTGAACTACTTCGAGGTCCCTTCCGAGATCAGCGGCGTCGATGCGCGCATCGTCATGCTCGAGGGCAAGTGGTTCCCAACGGGTGCCCACAAGGTCGGCGCTGCATTCGGATGTCTGGTCCCTCGTCTCGTGACCGGCCAGTTCGACCCTGCGACGCAGAAGGCCGTGTGGCCATCGACCGGCAACTACTGCCGTGGAGGCTCATACGACTCGAGCCTCCTCGCATGTGAATCGATCGCGATCCTCCCGGAAGGCATGAGCGCTGAGCGGTTCCACTGGCTCGAGAGCGTTGCCGGAGAGATCATCAAGACACCCGGAACCGAGTCGAACGTCAAGGAGATCTTCGACAAGTGCAACGAACTGCGCGTCTCTGGTGAGGATCTCGTGATCTTCAACCAGTTCGACGAGTTCGGGAACTACCTGTGGCACTACTCGGTTACCGGACCTGCAATGGTCGAGGTCCTCAAAGAAGTCATGGGTCCGAACGACCGCTTCGCGGGTGTGACGCTTACGACAGGTTCTGCTGGAACTATCGGCTCGGGTGACTACCTGAAGCAGCAGTTCCCCAACTCGAAGATCGTTGCGGGTGAGGCGACAGAGTGTCCCACCATGATCTACAACGGCTTCGGCGAGCACCGGATCGAAGGCATTGGCGACAAGCACATCCCCTGGATCCACAACGTGCGCAACACCGACATGGCGATGGGCATCGATGATGAGTCGTCGATCAGCCTGATCCGCCTCTTCAACGAGCCTGCAGGCCACGAATACCTGGCCAGCCAGGGCGTGTCATCCGACTTCATCGAGAAGCTCCCGCTGCTCGGCATCTCGGGCGTCGCGAACATGCTCATGGCCATCAAGTTCGCCAAGTGGTACGAACTCACCGGTAACGACGTCGTGATGACGCTCGGGACCGACTCGATGGAGATGTACCAGTCCAGGCTCACGGAGCTCAACGAGGAGCGTGGCGAGTTCACGGCCCTCGATGCTGCAGGTGCATACCACCAGCATCTCATGGGTCAGAACCTCGGGCATGTCCAGGAGCTCGGCTACTACGAGCGCAAGCGGATCCACAACCTGAAGTACTACACGTGGGTTGAGCAGCAGGGCAAGACCTATGAAGAGATCCAGTCCCAGTGGTACGACCCGGACTACTGGACAGGTATCCAGGCGATGGCTGACCCGATCGACGAAATGATCGAGTCGTTCAACGCAAGGATCGACGCAGCGAGCTGAGCGTCTCTTCTTGAGTCGTGACGAGGGCGAGGGCACAACCCTCGCCCTCGCTAGATTGCAGTCTGTTTGCGATATCGGGCGAATCGACAAGGAGACCATTCGATGACGACGAGAACGGCCACCGAACACCTTCCCTTCGGCGAGAAGCGAGACCCGCGATTTTTCGGACAGGACATCCTGTCTGTGAAGCAATTCGATCGTAATGATCTCGAAACGATCTTCGCCGTGGGTCACGAGATGCGTGGCATGGTGCAACGAGTCGGCACCTTCGACCTGCTCAAGGGCAAGGTCCTGACGAACCTGTTCTACGAGCCTTCGACCCGTACCTCGTCCTCCTTCGTTGCTGCCATCGAGCGGCTTGGCGGCAGTGTCATCCAGATCAACAACGTGACCTACTCATCCGTTTCCAAGGGTGAGACCCTGGGAGACACCGTCAAGACGCTCGAGTCCTACTCGGACGCCATCGTGCTGCGTCATCCGGAGAAGGGCTCCGCTGCCGAAGCAGCGGCGGCAGCGTCCAAGCCGATCATCAACGCCGGTGACGGGCCGGGCGAGCATCCGACCCAAGCGCTGCTCGATGCGTACACGATCGTTGAGGAGATGGGCAGGATCGACGGCCTTACCGTCACGATGTTGGGTGACCTCAAGTACGGGCGCACCGTGCACTCGCTGGCTCGACTCCTGACTATGTATGACGTCAAGATCAACTATGTGTCGCCCGAGATCCTCCGCATGCCGAGCGAGATCGTCGATGAGATCAACGCCGGTGGCATCGAGCAGACAGAGACGACCGATCTCGAATCGGTGCTCGCAGACACCGACGTCCTCTACGTCACACGCATCCAGAAGGAACGGTTCGAGGATCCGGCCGACTACG
>CBETWC010000287.1:0-2998 GCA_965539925.1 uncultured bacterium | reverse complement strand
TCATCGATCAGCTCCGCCTCTGACTGGAACTCCGATTCAGCGTGAGGTTCACTCCCGGACTCGAATCGGTCCAGTGTGTTGAGGAGCCGATGGTGGATGAAGGCGAGCTTCTGACGGTATGGCTCCCCGGCAGACAGCTTCGTGAAACGGGAGTGCACCTGTGGAAAGCGTTCAGCATCCGCGCGTAGCGACGTCTGCAGATCGTCGCTGATCGACACGATCCGATCCGACGGGGACAACTCGGCAGCAAGGTGTTCGACCTTGGCGATGAGGTTGCGCACAGCTTGGATGTGTTGTGTCCGAAGAATCTCCAGGGTGAGCGCAGGCGTGACATTTGGGTTTCCGTCCCTATCGCCGCCGACCCACGATCCGAAGTGGAGCGGTCTGGCCGTTGGTGCGATGGCGATGTCGAGCCGAGCCAGCTGGTGCTCGAGTTCGTCATAGACCTCCGGCACGGCGGAAGACATGAGCGCATTGAAGAAGTGGATCACCGACCGTGCCTCGTCTGTCGGTGTTGGTCGCTCCACTCTGAGTTCATCCGTCTGCCAGATGGCGTCGATGAGCTCGCCGATTCGGCGATCGATCCGATCCCTGTCTGAAGCGGTCGTCGAAACCTGTCTGCGCCTGTTGAGGAGCGAGGCGATCTCCTCCGTCTTGGATTGCACGGAACGGCGGACAGCCTCGGTCGGATGGGCTGTGAACACCGGTCTCACCTCGAGTCGTTCGATGATCGGCCGTGCGATCTCCGTGTCTATGCACTGTTCGAGGATCAGGTCGACGGTGTGCGCCAAGTCTGGTGGCTCGTCGGTGTTCTCGTAGCGGTGTTCCTGCTCAGCAAGGTTCGCCAGGGAGAAGTACGTCGAGAATGCTCTGACCAGCTGAATCGCCGTGTCGATGCTGACGCCATCAAGGAGCGTGGTGAGGTCGGTAACTGCTGTGCTCCCGGCCTGCGGGTCCGCCGTGCTGCGCGCCGTCTTCGTGAGCTGTCTGACCTCTTCAACAAGGTCGAGGAGAGCTTGGCCATGTTGGCGTACGAGCGTTTCGCCCAAGAGGTTGCCGAGAAGTCGAATGTCGGCTCGGAGCGATGCATCATTCGGCGTTGCGTTGTCTGGCATCTTGGGACGATACCGGCGTTGTGCCGGTGGGGAACCATGGTCGCCTAGATTTCCATCATGGGTTTCATCCTCGATGTCCTTGCCGACGGCGTTCGATATCTGATCGAATTCGGGCCAGATCTGCGCGCGATCATCGTGCTGACGCTCGCCGTTTCGCTTTCTGCGACCGCCATCGGGGCGACGATCGGCGTACCTCTCGGGATCTGGCTCGGCCAGGCCCGATTTCGAGGCCGATCGGTCGTAGTGACAATCGTGAACGTCGGGATGGGTATCCCGCCCGTTCTCGCCGGCCTGTTCGTGCTCCTGATTCTGTGGGGTGATGGGCCAGCCGGCGGTCTCGAACTCCTGTTCACACCTACAGCAATGGTGATCGTCCAGAGCATGCTGGCGTTGCCGATCGCTGTCGGCGTGTCTCTCGCCGCAGTGGCAGCACTCGCGCCAGCCGCAACGGAGCAGTTGCGAGCGCTGCGGCTGCCACTTGTCGGCAGAGTGCGGATTCTGGCGAGTGAAGCGAGAACCGGCGTTCTGGCAGCTGTCGCAGCAGCGTTCGGTCGCGTTATCGCCGAGGTCGGTGCCGTCTTGATCGTTGGTGGCAATATCGCGGGCGAGACCCGCGTACTAACGACGGCAATCGTCCAGGAGACCCGACAGGCTCGTTTCGGTGCGGCAATAGCGCTTGGCATCGTGTTGCTCGTTCTCTCGACGATTGTCAACGGTGGTCTCACGTGGCTCCAGACCCGAGGCGCCACAAATGCCTGACCGCTTCGTCTTCAGTGATCTGACGTTCCCCACCGATGGGAGCGTGCTCAACGGAGTGGATGTGACAGTTGGCGCATCCGAGTCGGTGGCGTTGTTCGGACCCAACGGCGGCGGGAAGTCGTCGGTGATGAGAATCATTGCTGGAACGGTGGGGCGCTCAGAACCACTTGCGTCCGTGTCGTATCTTCCCCAGACGCCATACCTGTTCAGGGGCACTGTCGAGTCGAATCTGGTTCTCGGTCTTGACCCGGACGAATCAGCGATTGCGAGACGCCTTGCCAATGACTTCGCCGTGAGCCATCTCCTCGAGAACCCATCAGGTGAGATCTCAGGCGGCGAAGCGCAGCGAATCAGCCTCGCGCGCACCCTTGCGTCGAGAGCCCCACTCGTGCTGCTCGACGAACCGCTCGCGCCGATCAACGCCGCAAGTCGCCACGATGTCGCTGCGGTCATCCGGGGCTGCACCGCCCACCGGGCGATGCTCTGGGCCACGCACAGCGTTGAGGCAGTTCGCGCGATCGCGGACCGGTTGGTCGTGATCGACGGCGGAACAATTCTCCAGGAGGGCTCCGTAGCCGACGTGCTCGAGTCGCCTGTCAACGAAAAAGTAGCGAACATATTGGGAGCAGGTTGATGTCGAGCCGTGTCCTGGCGGTGCTGGCGCTGGTCCTGTTGGTGGTTGCTGGATGCTCCTCGGCGAAAGACGCGCGCGTGATCGTCGGTGCGGGCACGACATTGGTCGATTCGCAGATGATGAGCGAGATCGTCGCCGCCTACGCCGAGGTCGATCCGAGTACTGAGGTCTCCGTCGTCGGGCTCTCATCTGCTCAATCGATCGCTCATGCATCCGCCGGTGATGCGGACGTGATCATCACCCACGCCCGTGAGGCCCTCGATGACTACCTGGATCAACACGACGAAGCATTGCGTTTCGACGTGTTCGCCAGCAAGTTCTTCATCGTTGTGGATCCGACGATCGGTCTCTCTGTGGACTCTGTAGAGGAAGCTCTGTCGCTGGTTGCTGAACGAGGGCTTACGTTCGTGAGCAGGGATGACGGATCCGGAACCAATGCGGCGGAACTCGCGGCTTGGGAGAGGGCAGCTATCGATCCGTCGGGGGAGTC
>CBETWC010000286.1:0-3013 GCA_965539925.1 uncultured bacterium | reverse complement strand
CAACTGGGCAACATCACTCATGCCTCACCTCCTTCCTCAACAGTCACGGGGGTCGTGAGTAGATCTGGTCTTGGTACGCCGAGGGTGCTGGCCATCTTCTTGTAGGCCCGGCCGATCCGTTTGTCGATGGCAGCCCTGCTCACGAAGAACATCTTCGCCACCTTGTCTCTGCTGATGCCCTCCCATTCGACGAGGCGGAGGATCTCCTGATCCTTGTCCGGCAACTTCGAGAGTGCCCGCAGCAACTCTTGGTGTTGTTCGTTCCGCACGATCTGCGGCTCGGGGCCTGGCACCGTTGCTTCATGATGGGCGGCTGCCTTCGCAACAAGCCTGTCCCGCCGCCTGAACGATCGTGCGCGATTCGCCAGGACATTCCGTGCCACGCCATACAACCAAGGCAAGGCTTCGTCTCCACTGGGAACGGCATCGAAGCGTCGCCACGCAACAACGAAGACCTCTGATGTTGCATCCTTCGCCTCCTCGGTAGACGTTCGACGCAAGCAGTAGCCGTGCACCTCATGTGCATGTGCCCGGTAGAGGGCCGCGAACCGTGTGTCTGTGTTGCTTCCCATTCACGTCCCTATGTCCGGCATCCCAACTCATCGGACATTCCATCCTGCCATGTCCGAGACCACGCTGCACGGGACATACCTGTGTAACCGACGGGGGTCGGTAGTTAGCGCTCCCCCGTTCTTGCGTAACTGAGTACCGCCAGGAGGTACCCAGTTACGCAAGAACACCGGGGGCGTCGTAGTCTCTCGGGCATGTTGCGTACCGGAGCCATCGTTGTCATTGCTGCCCTGGTTGCTGCAGCGTGCACGCCGAGTGATGCCTCACCGCCAGACACCGCTGACACATCGACGACCACGATCGCATCCATCACGACGCTGCCTCCAGCCACGACAACCACGACGGTCGCTCCAACCACCACGACCACCTCAACCACGATCCCGTTGCCTGAGAACGACTGCGAGGTCACCCCGGTGACCGACAGCGAGGACTACGGCCAGGGTTGCACCGTGCTCGGTATCGAGATCCTGGCAGCGGAAGAAATCGACCCGGCCGCGGTCACAGATCTCGCGGATCGTGCCTACAACCTCCTGGTGCAGCGCCCCGAGTATGCACAGGCGATCGCCACCTACCCAATCGGCATCCGTGTCATCGGTACGGGCCAGCAGATCGACGAGCTTCCGGAATTCGAGGAGATCTACTTCCACCATCCCGGATTCGACTGGCGGCGAGCAGGACGCACGTTCCCCGGCACAGAGATCATCCCGTTCGCGGCCGGTGCGGAGGAGAATCTGCTCTGCTCCGACGATGACCGCTACGTGGGCGAGGACATGTTCCTCAAAGACTTCGCCATCACGATCCGCAGGTTCGCCATGGATGCGGTCGATACATCCACGTCTCAGGCGATCGAACAGGCCTACGGCGTTGCGATCGCTGAAGGCAAGTGGGTGAACACACTTGCTGAAATCGACTCGGATCAGTACTGGTCCGAAGGCGTTCAGAGCTACTTCGACGCCAACCTCGAAGATCTCACAGAAGAGCGTGAACCAAACTCGTCACACAACCACGTGAACACCCGCGATGAACTCCGCGAGTACGACCCGTTCCTCTGGTCCATTGCGTCCTCTGTCTTCGGCGAGACAGAGTGGCGTCCGTCCTGCGCTTAGGGACCGCGGCTGACAGCCAGTCGCGTTTCTGTCGATCTATGTATGGATGACCGAGCGCTTGGTGGCCAGAAGGAGCACGCTGCCGAGGATCAGCATCCCGAGAGCCGACCAGATCAGTGCTGACAGGGCTTGCCCGGTCGCAGGCAACCCCTCCTCCTCGGTGCGAACAGCCGCCGCTGCGACATCGATGAACTCAGCTCCATCCGGACCGATGGCGGTGACCCGCACCGCATTGGCGAATTCTTCCTCGGTGATCAGCCGATCCTCGATCGTGCAGCCATAGACGTACGTCTCTCCAGGTGCCAGCTCTGCAAGAGTGAATGATCATGCAGCAATCACGGTGGGAGGAGCATCGACGTCCTCAATGAGTCCGTCCTCGATGAGGATGTCCGTCAACGTCGTGTTCCCTGTGTTGGTGACCTGTATCTGCCAGATGAAATCGACCATATCGCCCAACACAGCAGACTGCTCCACCGGGGCCTTGGTGACCGTAACGCCTCGGTTCTGCTCGAGCAGAACCTTGTAGGTGTCTGATTCCGACCCCTCCTGCCCTGCACCGACGGCAACCGCTGTGGCTGTGTTCACGAGCTCAGAACCGGCATCGATGAACGCCTGATCCACCACGAACGACCCCGTACACACCATCTGCGCACCCGGCGCCAACACACCCGGAGCCGACCGAGAACACACAAGCCCGGAAGCCAACGGATCCAACACCGACACATCCGACATCGTGACATTCCCGTCATTGATCACCGTCACCGAATAGTCCACCGTCTCAGGCGACAGGACCGGGTCGTCGGCAACACCGTCACCATCCGCATCAGGATGCGACGTAGACGTCTTCACGACCGAGAACGACGGGCGGCGAGGCTGGACGCCGATTTCGGACTCCACCAATCGCTCCCCGCTACCGGTGTCGATGCGGACAGACTCCTCTTGTTCGCGCTCCTCGCGCTGCTCCTCGGTACTGTTCTCGTTCGGAACGCTCGCCGCTTCGAGAGCTAGTGCTCTGACCCTCAAGATATTTCTTGACAAATCTGCGATTCCTTGATATCTCTTAATACAAGATATCTGGTAGAAGCAGATATATAGCGAACATAGGGAACTCGGAATGGATCGCCGAAGTCAGCTTCTCAAGGGTGTGCTCGACATGTGCCTCCTTGCGATAATCAGTGAAGAGCCGAGCTATGGATACGAGATGGCGGACAAGCTGTCCAAGAGAGGACTTACGCTTACCAGCGAAGGGTCGATCTATCCGACGCTTTCGAGGATGCAGCGCTCAGAACTCATCGAGGGCTACTTCGTCGAAGCCGACGGATCGGGCCCGCCACGGA
>CBETWC010000285.1:0-3016 GCA_965539925.1 uncultured bacterium | reverse complement strand
CTCGCTGCGCTCGCGTGTCCTCCCTGAAGGGAGGACGACAGAGCAGGCGCTCCATTGAACGGCGGATTGAGGCTGAAGGGAGGGGAGGACGCAGAGAAGGACCGAAGTCCTCGGTGCGCGTTCTGCCTGATGCCTGATACCTGACGCCTGACATCGCTGACAGCCCTTGGCTGGCAGCTCTCCTCAGCTCCGCAGATGGAACGCGAGGATTCCGAGTTCGGTGGAGAGATCGACCCTGCGAACCGACACTTCGTCGGTCGTCCGGATGATTGCTGGGGCGAGGTTGAGAATCGACTTGACACCGGCTGCGACCAGCCGATCGGCAACAGACTGTGCTGCAGAAGGTGGCGTTGCCAGGATCCCGATCTCGACGCCCTGGTCGGCGACGATCTGTTCGAGGTGCTGGAGGGGTTCGACGATCAGCCCATCGAGTCTGGTGCCGATGCGGTCCTCGTCCACGTCGAGCACCGCAACGATGTCGAAGCCCCAGGTGTCGAAGCCCTTGTAGTTGGTGAGGGCGGAGCCCATGTTGCCCGCTCCGATCACGACGACGGGGTGAGTCGTGGTGAGTCCGAGCACTTCGCGGATCTTCTGACCGAGCATCTCATGGTCATAGCCGACACCACGAGTTCCCTGTGCTCCGAGGTACGACAGGTCCTTGCGCACCTGTGCGGCGTTGACGCCTGCAGCCTGTGCGAGATCCTCGGACGAGCACGGTCCTTGGGACATGTGCATGTCGGTGAGACAACGCAGGTACCCCGGCAGACGAGCCACCGTAGCTTCGGGAATTCTGGCCTTCATGATTGGAAGCGTATATCGGTCTGGGTACACCAAATTTTGGCAACGGCTTGTTTCTGTGCCCAGCCAATCCGCGCGAGCCTCTTCGGCGCTTCCTGACGCCTGATACCTGATACCTGACAGCTTCTTCCGTGATAGCTGATGCACACACCTACAGGGGTATCCTCACGCCTCATGGAGTTAGCCGATTATCTCCCAATCGCTCTGATGACCATCCTCGGTCTCTTGTTTGGTGGCATCTCCCTATTCGTCTCCAATTGGCTGGCACCCAACAACCCGACGCCAGAGAAGCTCGCTCCGTATGAGTGCGGCATCGTTCCCCTCCAGGAGCCGAGCGAACGGTTCCCCGTGAAGTTCTATCTCGTGGCCATGCTCTTTGTCATCTTCGATGTCGAGATCATCTTCCTCTTCCTTTGGGCCGTCCGGATGGACCAGTTCGGATGGGCAGGAATCGTTGCAGTCGTAGCGTTCATGCTGATGCTCCTCGAGACCCTTGCCTACGTGTGGAAGCGGGGAGCACTTGACTGGAACGTGCAACGTCGTGCCCGCTATCGCAGAGTGGTCGCCCCGGACCTTCCGATCGAGGAAGCTGCCTGATGGCCGGAATCGCAGACGACCCAGGCTTTCTACTCACGACCGTTGAGAAGGGCGTCAACTGGGCGCGTACGCGGTCCATGTGGCCAGCGACCTTCGGACTTGCTTGCTGTGCCATCGAGATGATGGGCACGGGGGCTGCACACAACGACCTCTCCCGCTTCGGCATGGAAGTGTTCCGCGCCTCACCGCGACAGGCAGACCTCATGATCGTTGCCGGCCGTGTCAGCCAGAAGATGGCGCCGGTCCTCAGGCAGGTCTACGACCAGATGGCCGAACCCAAATGGGTGATCTCGATGGGTGCCTGTGCCTCGACCGGTGGCATGTTCAACAACTACGCACTCGTCCAAGGCGTTGACGAGGTCGTACCGGTTGACATGTACGTACCGGGCTGCCCGCCGGGTCCGCAGTCCCTGATGCACGGCATCTTGAGCCTTCAAGAGAAGATCATGTCCGGTGAGATCCAACGGTCGACAGGGATTCTGTGACATGACCGACGTGGATGACACCGTGGAACCTGCTGAAGAAGTTATGGATGACACTCCGGCCCGCATCCTTCCTGAGAACGAGACGATCGCTGCTCTGGTTGAGCCGTTCGAATCGGCACAGGTTGTCGAGCGCTCCTACGCGTCCAGCGATTCGACCTACTTCGCTATCTCGATCCCCGTTGAGGACTGGGTCACATTCGCGGAGGCCGCGAAATCAGGTGGCTTCGACACCTTCAGTGACCTGTTTGCGATCGACCACTTCACAGAGGCACCGCGGTTCGAGGTTGTACTGAACCTCGTAGCGATGGTTGCCAAGGAGCGCATCGTCGTATCGACACGGGTGCCGTACGACGACCCGACCGTCCCAACCCTCACAGATGTTTTCGCTGGTGCGAACTTCTATGAGCGTGAGGCATTCGACCTCATGGGAATCGACTTCCCCGGCCACCCGGACCTGACCCGCATCCTGATGCCAGACGAGTGGGAGGGTCACCCGCTGCGCAAGGACTATGACATCGGCGACGTGCCTGTCCAGTTCAAGGAAGGGAGCGCCAACCTATGAGCGACCCGACCATGGATGATGTGACCGAGGACGCCGGAACCCAAGACGTGCCAGAAGAGGTCGTCGAGGAGCAGCCCGAGCCGACAGTCGCCGAAGCCCGACGTACCAAGCATGCGATCTGGGTATCGGGCACAGAGGAACGGATGCCTTTCGCCGAAGCCACGAACGAAGGTGCCCAGGAACTCCTCCCGCGCGATGAGGATCCTGCACTGCAGATCCAGCGCGGTGTCGTGGTCGATGACGACTTCCTGGCGCCGGAACACATTGACGACGCCGATCGCCAGATCATCAACATGGGCCCGCAGCACCCCTCGACCCACGGCGTACTTCGCCTGCAGATGGAGCTCGAAGGCGAGATGGTGCGCCGTGTCAAGCCGATCATCGGCTACCTGCACACCGGCATGGAGAAGACAGCGGAGACGCTGAACTACGCGCAAGGTTCGACGAACGTCACGCGGATGGACTATCTGAGTCCCCTCGCCAACGAACTCGCCTATTCACTCACCGTCGAGCAACTCCTGGGCATGGACGTTCCGCCACGAGCGAGCGCGATCCGTGTGCTGATGACCGAACT
>CBETWC010000284.1:0-3017 GCA_965539925.1 uncultured bacterium | reverse complement strand
CGGGCACGAGCCACCTTGAACTGGAGAAACTGCACAGCCACAAATACGGGTCAGAGCTCATGAATATCACGGCAGACGCAACGTTGCCGGGTGCGCTCGGCACGTTTGGATACGACGACGAGGGCACACCCGCCCAGCGTGTGGACATCGTCAAGAATGGCACATGGGTCGGCGTGCTCTCCGGTCGTGACTCGGCAGCCATTGCAGGCCTCCCGCCCGGTGGGATGGTTCGCGCCGATGGGTACAACCGTCTCCCGATGGTGCGGATGACCAACGTCGGGCTCCTCCCCGGTGAGGGCACGCTTGATGACATCATCTCCGATACCGAAGACGGCGTGTACATGTCGACGAACAGGTCATGGTCGATCGACGACAAGCGCCTCAATTTCCAATTCGGAACTGAGATCGCCTGGGAGGTCAAGAAGGGCAAGCTCACGAGAATGCTCAAGAACCCCACATATACGGGCATCACGCCCCAATTCTGGGGATCGCTCGACCGCCTTGCGGGCGAGTCCGAGTGGGTGCACTGGGGCACGCCCAACTGCGGGAAGGGCCAGCCGATGCAGGTTGCCCACACCGGACACTCGGCCTCACCCGGTCGGTTCGCCAACGTACGTGTGGGGGTGAAGGCATGAACAGGGGACAGAACCTCGTCAATGAGACCCTTGAGATGGTCGGCGATCGCTGCAATGCCGAGGTGCTCGTAGACGTCGGCACAACTTCGCTCACACGGTTCGCCAACTCGTTCATCCACCAGAATGTCTCTGAGGATGTCGAGCAGCTGACTCTCAAGGTCGAAGTCGACGGCAAGGTCGCCAGTTCGACCACCACGGGCACTACGCCCGACGCGCTCGCGAAGTTCGTGGACACGACCATTGAGACCGCAGGATCCCAGCCTGTCGATGAGGGCTGGCCGGGCATGGGTGGTCCCACCGAAGTGGTCGCGGCAGATAACTGGGATGCAGACACCGCCGAGGCAGACCCCATGGTTCGAGCTGAAGCAGTGAAGGCATTCGTCGATGCAGGCAAGGGCCTGCTCGGTGCTGGCTTCTGCCAGACAGAGGCACGTCACCATGCATACGGCAACACTGCTGGCCGAAGGGTCCATGGTCGGTTCACGACAGCAGTGGTTGACGGGATCCACCAGACACCCTCTTCAGCGGGATCCGGTCACGCAGCAGGGAAAGCCCTGTCGCGAATCGACGCCGGAGCGGTTGGATCGCTCGCAGCCCAGAGAGCACGCGACTCCGCTGGGGCCTTCGATGCCAAACCGGGGGAATACCGCGTCGTTCTTGCGCCTGAGGCTGCGGCCACCATCGCCATCTTCCTCAACGTCTATGGATTCAACGGGAAGATGGCAGAGGAAGGCATGTCGTTTGTCGAGCTCGGCGAGCAGCAGTTCGACGAAGCGTTCTGTCTCTGGGACGGCCCGACTGACCCCGGTGCCCTGTATGTCCCCTTCGACATCGAGGGCACGCCCAAGCGTCACCTCGAACTCGTCAAGGCCGGCATCACGACTTCGCTGTTGCACACGCGCAGGACGGCGAAGAAGGCCGGTACCGAATCAACGGGGAGTGCTGTTCCTGGCGCGGAGATGTGGGGTCCGTTCGCCATCAACATGTTCATCGGCGGAGGAGACAAATCCGTGGACGAACTTGTCGCCGGTGTCGATCGTGGCATCTACGTGTCCACCTTCAACTACTGCCGGGTACTCGATCCCAAGTCACTTGTGGTGACGGGATTGACCCGAAACGGGACATTCATGATCGAGAACGGCAAGATCGCAGAACCCGTGACGAACATGCGGTTCACGCAGTCGTTTGTTGACGCGCTCGCCCCCGGCAAGGTCGAGGGCCTCGGGAACGATGCCCGATACGCCGATTCCGAGTTCGGGCCCCTGCTGGTGCACACGCCTTCGCTTCAGCTTGCAAGCTGGAACTTCACCGGAGGGGCGGAGGGCTGATGGACACACTTGGTCCCCAGGTATCAGCAGCGTTGTTCACCGATCAGGAGAAGGCCGACGAGGCATGGGGTCTGCTGGCCGATGCCGGCATCCCCGCCGCAATCATCACCGACCCCGGACTGCTCGGAAAGTTCGAGCTGTCGGTCATGGTGGAGAGAGATGACCTGGAGAGGGCGCAAAGCCTCCTCGCTCCGCTCATCGGCAAGAGCTGAGAGCAAAGAACAAAGAGCAAAGAACAAAGAGCAAAGAACAAAGAGCAAAGAACAAAGAAGGACCCCGTCCTTGCGGATAGCCTCCATATGGACGGCGCTGCATTCTTGGCCTCTCCCCTGGTGGGAGAGGCGGTGAGGAGCGCAGCGACGAGCGGAGAGGGGGAACCCGCAAGGCAACCGGTCACTGGGTTGTGGCCACATGCTTGCTGTTGCTCACCCTCTCTGCGCCGCCCTGTGGGCGTCGCGTCTCTCCCATCAAGGGAGAGACAAAGAAAGAGGTCTATCTGTCGCACCGTCGCGAGATA
Organism: uncultured bacterium; assembly: GCA_965539925.1. Classification (GTDB taxonomy): domain Bacteria; phylum Actinomycetota; class Acidimicrobiia; order Spongiisociales; family UBA5794; genus B3-G11. Next base: position 537 of record CBETWC010000284.1, on the reverse strand, counting down.
CGACACCACTTTCCGGTTCACGGTGTCGGAGCGTTCCTGTCGACTGACACGGCGTCCAAGCGCCCGTCGCCGTCAACGTCAGCGCATCCGATCCGGCCTGTCCCTGGGAGCTCGGGTTCGAGCACGAAGCCGAAGCCGCTCCACGTACCTGCACCGGTTGCGGTGACGTCGTCGGTATCCAACTCCACGTAGGCGAACGCTGCGGTTCCGTCGCATGCTGCCACCGCTCCGACGGGGCGCGGCGGACGACGCGACAACCAGATCGGTGTGCTGTCCTCGGCGAGCACACCGATGTGTGCAGATCGGCCGAGGGCATCCGTCGGCAGCGGGTCAAACGGCTCGGCTGGACGGTCACGAGCCAGATGGCGGTAGGACAGGAGCGTTTCGATCGTTCCGTCGGCGTCGAGGTCGTTGCTGCTCGCATCGATGACCACACCCGCGTTGAAGGAGTATTCGGCGGGCGCAGGTCTGTGTGCGTCCACATCCTGATCAAGCTGCCACCACGAGCCAAAGAGCAGGGCGGCATCACCGTCTGGA
>CBETWC010000283.1:0-3025 GCA_965539925.1 uncultured bacterium | reverse complement strand
AAGACAGCTATCAGGCGTCAGGCGTCAGGCGTCACGAAGAAACTCGACGAGCATGAGGCGGTCAGTCCCTGTCTTGACTCTTGACTCTCGACTCTTGACTCTTCGTAAGTACACCGTTGTGGGCTCGGTTTCCGCTACGCTCGCCGCGACATGGCAGTGAACTTCAGAGAACTCGAAGAGACCCTCACACGGATGGAATCGGTCGACGCGGCGCGGGTGGTCAACCAGGGCAGCACTATCACCGAACTTCACGTGATCGCAGCAGCAGACAAGCCCGCCAAGCAGGTGGTGCGAGATGTCCAGAGCCTGGCAATGGCACGCTTCGGCGTGACCATCGACCACAGGGTCATCTCAGTGGTTCAGATCAGCCCGCACCAGCTCGACATCGCATCGGGCGCACGAGCCGCTCTGATGCGTGTTGGCGAGTCGCCGAATGGAACACGTACGACCATCGAAGTCACGCTTCGCCACGAAGACGAGGAGCACATCGGCACCGCCACTGGACCCGCTGTCATCTCCGCGAGACACCGACTCGTCGGTGAAGCCACGATCGACGCGATCGAGAAGACGTTCCCGACCATGCCACCGATCGCCCTGGATGCGATCTCCATCACACCCGTCGGACAGAATGATGTGGTGGTTGCCGTCGTCGTGTCAGCTGGCCAACGAGGCACTGAGAATCTCAACGTCGGCTCCGCTGTCATCATCAACGATCCCGACGATGCCGCTGTGAAGTCCGTGCTCAACGCGCTCAACAGACGTCTGGGCAACCTCGAAGAATGACTGCACCGCTTCGTCCCGACGAAGCACGGATCTCCACGAGACCGACAGATGGCTCGCGCGGCATCGCCGTGTCTCCTCACTTCCTTGCCTCCCAGGCCGGTGTCGAAGTACTGGATGAAGGCGGCAATGCTGTGGACGCAGCCATTGCGGTCAATGCAGTTCTCGGCGTGGTCCTGCCTGACACCTGCGGACCGGGCGGAGACCTCTTCGCCCTGGTCCACTCCCCTGGTGACAGCGCCCCCACCGCACTCAACGCGTCCGGCAGGGCCGGATCAGGGATCACGGGAGATGCCATGTGCGAGGAGGGTCTGGGAGAGATCCCGATGCGCAGCCACTTGTCGATCACGGTCCCCGGTTGCGTCGATGGCTGGGAAGCTCTGTCGCACAGACACGGAACGCTTCCGCTCTCGCGTCTACTCGCTCCAGCGATCGGACTTGCGCGCGACGGATTCCCCGTCTCGCCCGAACTCGCCAGTTCCCTGCAACGGATCCATGGGCTGATCGGCGACCAACCTTCCTCCGGCCCTCTTTATCCGAAGGGTTCCCCCGCCAAACCGGGTTCGACCATCCGACGGCCGGGTCTCGAAGACACCCTCGAAGCCATCGCAGAGGGAGGTCGCTCCGCGTTCTATGGCGGTGCCGCCGGACGCGGAATATCCGAGGCGACGCTTGGCTCCATCACAGAAGACGATCTGGCCCGACCACAGGCCGACTGGATCACGCCTCTATCGAAGGATCTCTTCGGCCGGACAGCGTGGACGATCCCTCAGAACACTCAGGGGTATCTGACGCTCGCGACTCTGAGGATCTTCGAGATGCTCGAACCGCCCGACGACCCAAACGATCCGATGTATCAGCATCTCCTCATCGAGGCCTACAGATCGGTTTCATGGGAACGACAAGACACGGTGATGGACCCCGACTACGCACCGATGTCCGCTGAGGATCTCGTAGCGGACGATCGTCTCGCCGAGCGTGCCGGGTCGATTGCACGCGACCGTGCCGGCCGATGGCCAATGCCTCTGCCTGCGCCAGGCGGAACGGCCTACATGACCGTCCGTGACGCAACTGGCATGGGCGTGTCTCTCATCCAGTCGAACTACATGGGGATCGGTTCGGGTCGGTCAGCGGGGTCGACAGGCGTCTTCCTGCACAACCGGGGCGCAGGATTCAATCTGATTCCAGGCCATCCGAACGAATTCGCGGCAGGCAAGCGTCCTCTGCACACGCTCTCTCCCACGCTGTGGACTCACGGCGCCCGCCTCGACTTGCTCCTCGGGACGCGCGGTGGGGATCAACAACCCCAGTTCCTCGCCCAATATGCAGCTTCGTTCTACCACGCCAAGAACTGCACAGACGATTCACAAGAGCTTCCCAGATGGAACATGGAGCAGCCACTGCCCGGAACCGACAGCACCGTCGCCCTCGAGTCGAGGATGGCTCCCTCGACCGTCAAGGGACTCACCGACCGCGGCCACACGGTCGAACTCGCAAACACACACGAGGCAGGATGGGGCCCCATCTCTGCAATCGACACTGGCCGCGAGATGAAGGGATCGGCGGATCCACGGATCTCCACATCCGCAGCACTGACAACTGGTTAGGAAGCTATCAGCCTTTTCAGCTGTCAGCTGTCAGCTATCAGCTTTCAGCCGGCAGTCGGCAGCATCTGGCATCTGGCATCTGGCATCTGGCATCTCAATTGTCTGAGAAGAAGCCGGGGATCGGGGCGGGGGTCTCGAGGCGTCTCTTCGGTCGATGCTTTGCGATGAGGCCGAGAGTGATCGCTATGAGTGCAACAAGAATCGAAATCGTGGTGAGTGCTACTCCACCGATCCAGCCGGTTGTGTCGGTGTCGCTGCCACGCAGGTCGTTGCGCAGGGCGACGCGCCACTCCCCTTCTATCTCGGACCACCTCTCCCCGCTGGTCTCGAGCAGGACGTCGGTGCCGTGCGTCGCAACGGCGAAGTCCATGAAATCTCCGATTGCGGAGAAGTTGAGCTCTGGGTCCCAGTCCTGAATTGGCTCCTGTGCGGATGAGGCCCACTCGACATACGCCTCGGTGTCGAACATATTCGTGAACATGACGTCGTGGTGATACTGCTCGAGTCGCTCAAGGATTCGCGCTCGGTACCAATGACCGACAACGCCTGCGATCGGTTCAGGAAACGGCTGGTCACCGTTGTTCTGCCACAGGGCATGGTGAGCCAATCCAAATGCACCCGCAGGGGCAACGAACCCA
>CBETWC010000282.1:0-3033 GCA_965539925.1 uncultured bacterium | reverse complement strand
CGCCTCGGTGAGCGCTGTGGCGTCAGCGATTGCGAACGGCACGTTGAGCAGCTTCGCGAGCGTCTGGGCCATGAGTGTCTTACCCGAACCTGTCGGGCCGATCATCAGGATGTTGGACTTCTGGAGTTCAACGTCATCATCGGTTGACCGTTGACCCGCCCGGACACGCTTGTAGTGGTTGTACACCGCTACCGAGAGCACCTTCTTGGCCTGTGACTGCCCAACGACGTACTCCTCGAGGAACCCGTAGATCTCATGCGGCTTGGGGAGTTCCGTGAAGGTGACCTCTTCGGTGTCGGAGAGCTCTTCTTCGATTATCTCGTTGCACAGCTCTATGCACTCATCACAGATGTAGACACCTGGACCAGCGATCAGCTTCCTGACCTGCTTCTGCGACTTCCCGCAGAAACTGCACTTGAGGAGTTCTGAACCTTCGTACTTCGCCAAGCTACTGCTCCCTAGCTCTCGACGGCTTCGAGCTTACGACCTTTGAGCACTGAGTCGATGACACCGTACTCCACTGCCTCTTCAGCTCCGAGCCAGAAGTCGCGCTCGGTGTCGAACTGGACCGTTTCGAGCGGCTTCTTCGTGTGCGCTGCGAGGATCACGTTGATGTCCTCGCGAGTCTTGAGAATCTCGCGTGCATGGATCTCGATGTCCGTTGCCTGGCCCCCGAGGCCCGAGATGTGCGGCTGATGGATCATGATCCGGCTGTGTGGCAGGGCAAAGCGCTTGCCCTCGGCGCCGGCTGCCACGAGGACGGCAGCTGCGGAAGCGGCGAGCCCCATGCAGAGCGTCGAGACGTCCGGCTTGATGTACTGCATCGTGTCGTAGATCGCCATGAGCGCCGTCGTTGAGCCACCCGGTGAGTTGATGTAGAGGTTGATGTCCTTGTCAGGATCCTCACCCTCGAGATGGAGGAGCTGCGCCATGATGATGTTCGCGACGCCATCGTCGATCGGCGTTCCGAGGAACACGATGCGATCCTTGAGGAGACGGCTGTAGATGTCGAAGGCACGTTCCCCGCGCGGGGTGTTCTCTACGACGGTTGGGACCAGATAGCTCATCCTTGCTCCTCAGCTTCTTCAGCAGCGTCCAATTCATCATCGGACGCTCCGGATGCCTCCTCAACCTCTTCGGTCTCGGCGGCTTCCTCGTTGTTCTCTTCTTCGAGGTCCTCTTCCCCCTGATCGATCACGACCGGAGTCAGATCGACGGGGTTCCCATCCTTGTCGACCGCGGTCGCGGATTCGATGAGGCTGGCGAGGGCCCGTTCGCGGAGGATATCACCGGTCAGCGCCTCAACTTGACCATCTGCCTTCCAGCCGTCAAGGATTGTGTTCGCCTCGTCCTCGTCGACCTCGAGGAGCTTCACGACGTTGCTGGCAAGCTCCTCGTCGTCCACCTCCCAACCTTCGATCGCCGCGATGGACTCGAGGATGACTCTCGTCGAAAGCGCCTGGTCGGCTTCGGCACGAATCGTCGCAACGAATGTCGCTTCGTCCTGGCCTGTGATCTTGAGGTAGTCCTCAACGGAGATCTCGCTCTCGTCGAGGCGAGCAACGAGACTGCGGACCCTCGCCTCAACCTCAGCGCTCAGGAGGGCCTCGGGGAGATCGAAGTCGACTTCGTTGACGATGTACTCGACCACCTTGTCCTGGAGGACAGAACGTTGCGCGTGGACCTTGTAGGCGTGCATGTTCGTCTCTATGGCCTCGAGCAACTCATCGGCGGTGCCGTACTCAGTTGCCTCTTCGACCATGTCATCGGTCAGTTCAGGGAGGTTCTTCTTCTTGGCTTCCTTGATGGTGATCGTCAACGTGACATCCTGGCCACCCTTGTCCGAGTATCCCTCGGGGAGCGTGCCTTCACCCGTCACGGTCTCACCGACCGCTACGTCGGTCAGGAGGGCATCGACACCCTCGATGAACGACTTGGACCCAACCTCGTACATGAGGTCCTTGGCCCCTGCGGACTCAACCGCTTCGCTATCCTGCTCGACCGCAATATCGATCAACGCGAAGTCGCCTTCAGAGAGTTCTCCCTCATGCTCGACGAGTTCAGCGAACTGTTCTCGGAGTGCGTCGATCTGCTGGGTGATCTCCTCCTGGGTCACGGCGGGATCCTCGACCTCGATCTCGAAGTCGCCGAAATCTGGGAGCGCATCGAGGATGGGCCAGAGAGTGACGATTATGTCGATCTCCACCGTTCCGTCCTCGTTGTCATCCCTCACCGCCGACACTGTTGGAGGTGTCACAGGGTCGAGGCCTGCTTCGTTGATGGCCTCGGGGACGACATCTTGAACTGCCTCTTCCACAGCCTCGGACCGCAGGTAGTCAGCCCCAACGTGACGTTCGACGATTGGCAGGGGTGCCTTGCCCGGACGGAATCCCTTGATCTTCATCTGACCGGAAATCTTGGCTGCAGCCTTCTTCTTGGCAGCCGCGAGCTCCTCGTTCTCAAGGGTGACGGTGAGCGTTCGCTCGAACCGTCCCGATTCACTGACCTCCGTTTGCACGATCACTCCTCGACATTGTGTTATGTCCGCGTTCCCCCTCTTTGGTGAGGGGGAACGCGGAATTGGGGTGGCCGACGGGATTCGAACCCGCGACGTCCTGGACCACAACCAGGTGCTCTGCCTAACTGAGCTACGGCCACCATGTCAGTGAGCATGCTCACTGTGCACCCCCGGCACGACTCGAACGTGCAACCTACGGATTAGAAGTCCGTCGCTCTATCCGATTGAGCTACGGGGGCTCAGCCAGTGGGTTCTACTCCACTGGTCGAGCGGGTGACGGGAGTCGAACCCGCGTGACCAGCTTGGAAGGCTGGGGCTCTACCATTGAGCTACACCCGCTAACGCCGCCGTAGGTTACCGGCGTTCCCGCTTCATTCGTGTTGCTGTTCAAGGGACGCTGCAAGCACTCCGATCCAAGGGTGACCCGGGGTCGTCGTGGCAACGCCATCAGCGAGCCACTGGCGCTGATCGACCGTCATCCGATGCAGACATCGTACAAGATCAAGATCGTCCTT
>CBETWC010000281.1:0-3033 GCA_965539925.1 uncultured bacterium | reverse complement strand
GAATACGGCATCTTCCTTGCCGAGCAGAGCAGCGACCGTGCGTTCGAGTTCGTTCACCGTTGGGTCGTCGTGGTAGACGTCGTCTCCTACGTCGGCGTGTGCCATTGCGGTGCGCATCGGTGCGGATGGCTTCGTGACGGTGTCACTTCTGAGGTCGATCATGGCTGCCTTTCGATGCGTTGTGTGCGGCTGTCAGCAGGAGTGCGTCACGCTCGTGCCACGAAGTGACGTGGTTGCAGCAGCGATATCAGGGTTCCGCGGGCTTTGGGTGCCTGCGACCAATCAGTGATCGACAGTTCAATGTCTGCCACCGTTGCGGTTCTCATGGCGACCCGTGCACCGGTGAGTTGATGCACCGTCATGGACCAGGTTGGCTGGTGACCGACAAGCATCACACGGTCACAAGTTGACGCGTGATCCGCTGCCGTCTGCAGTGTCTCGGCCACCGAAGCCCCGTACAGGGCGTCATCGAGCACGAGTCTGCTGTCCCACCCACCCGTGATTCGCGCAAGCTCGGCCGTGGAGCGTGCCCTGGTAGCTGTCGAGGAAACGACGAGATCTGGTACGAGGCCCAGTTCGCGGATGACCTCTCCCATGCGCTCGGCTGCGAGCACCCCGCGAGGGGAGAGTGGTCTCGTGTGGTCGTCGGGGGCTCCGGCATCCCAGTCGGATTTCCCGTGGCGCATGAGCATCAAGTACGGCATGGCTCAATCGTAGCCAGTGCTATGTCCACGGGATCACGACGGTGATGGCGAACAACACCTGTGCGGCGTAGTAGATGGGCAGCCCGACAACCCTGTTGGAGAGTGCAGGTGCCACGAACTGCTGGCGTGCAACGAGGACATCCGAGATGGTGAACAGGACTGCTGCCGTGGGGATACGCGGATCGATGAGAGCGCCGCTGGTTCCGAAGGAGGTCACGACCATCACCGAGATGATGCCGATGTAGAAGGCCACCGGTGTTGCCAACCGTTCCGGCGTGTGGGGAGAGAGCCAGCGCAGGATCGCAGCCGCTGTGATGGCCATGATGACACCAGCCGCGAGTATCGAGAGCAGGTCCATGGATGATCTCGCAAAGAAGGCAGCGGTGTAGAAGGCGTGTGCCAGAGCGAACGAGATCAACCCTGTGAGGAAGGCTCGTTCTCCGCTGTACGACAGCGCGAGATCGCCGATCCAGGATGCAACAAGGCCGAGTGTGATGAATAGCGCATATCCCGTGAGAGTCGGGTTCGCAGCCACCACGATCGCGACCATTGCGGTTGAGGCGAAGATCTTGGAGATCCTGCTCCACAGAGTCGACCGGTCGGTGAGGAGTGCCGATACCAGGCCGGCTCCGATCGCGACGATTGCGAGTGTGGCCGTCACAGTCGCTCGACGACGTAGTCGATGCTCGCGGTCAGGGCCTGGGCATCTCCGAGGGGCACATTCGGGAACGTTGCGACCCGCAGCTGATTCCGACCGAGCTTGCGGTACGACTCCGTGTCGACGATGCCGTTGTCGCGAAGCACGCTGGCCACGTCAGATGCAGACACCGCGCTGTCGAGGTCGATCGTGACAACTGTTGGCGATCGGAGGTCGCTGTCCTGCACGAAAGGTTCGGCGAACGAACTTGCCTCGGCCCAGGAATAGAGGTGTCCCGAGGTCGCCAGGCAGGTGTCATGTGCCCATGTGATGCCGCCGCGGGCGTTGACCATGTCGATCTGGCGTGAAAGGAGGTAGAGGGTTGTCAGCGCCGGTGTGTTGTATGTCTGGGCCTTGCGGCTGTTGTCGAGGGCGATCTTGAGTGACAGGAACGGCGGGATCCACCGTTGCGTGCTGGCGATAGATTCGATGCGATCGATGGCCTTTGGCGACATGAGGGAGATCCACAGCCCACCCTCCGAGCCGAGGGCCTTTTGTGGCGAGAAGTAGTAGGCGTCGACCGCATCGATGTCGAAGGCGATGGCTCCTGCTGCAGACGTGCCGTCCACCGTCACGGCAGCGTCGCTGAATCGGGCGAATGGTGCAACGACACCCGTTGACGTCTCGTTGTGGATGAACGCGGTGGTGTCGACACCTGCGACTGCTTCGGGTGTCGGCGCGGCACCGTAGTCCGCCGAAATGACCACCGGATCGTCCAGGTGCGGTGCGGCTTGCACGGATGCGGCGAACTTCTGGGAGAACTCCCCGCACACGAAGTGGGCTGAACGATTCTCGATCAGGCCGACCACGGCTGCATCCCAGAATGCGGTTGCCCCGCCCAGTCCGAGCACGACCTCGTAGCCGTCGGGCAATCCGTACATCTCGGACAGCCCGTCCTGGACCGAGGCCACAACGTCCTTGACCCCCTGCTTGCGGTGGCTCGTGCCCAGGAATGTGGCACCCATATCGGCAAGGTCGGTCATGAACGACGGTTCGACACGACTGGGGCCGGATCCGAAGCGTCCGTCGGCAGGCAGGAGATCTGTGGGAATCGAGATCTTCGGGGTCGAGGCCATGTCTATCGTGCACCTATCAGCTTGACCCTCTGAGAGTAGACGCAATGACGAACCGTGAATCGATGTCCAAGAGAGCGCTCTCTGTTGCTCCCTCTGCCACGCTTGCCATTACGGTAAGGGCGAATCAGCTGCGCGCTGAGGGTGAACCCGTGATCGGGTTTGGTGCCGGTGAGCCCGATTTTCCAACGCCGCCAGCCATCGTGGAGGCGGCGATCGTCGCTGCCAGGGACCCGAAGTCGCACAGGTACTCACCAGCAGCCGGTCAGCCGCTCCTGCGTGAGGCGATCGCAGCCAAGACACTCAGAGATTCAGGGTATGAGGTCGACGCATCCCAGGTCGTAGTGACCAACGGTGGCAAGCAGGCGGTGTACCAGACCTGCCAGGTCCTCATCGACCCGGGCGACGAGGTTCTTCTTCCGTCGCCCTACTGGGTTACCTATCCCGAGGCGATCTCTCTCGCTGGTGGAGTGCCCGTGATCGTGCCCACGGAGGAGTCATCGAATTTCACGGTCACGGTCGACCAACTCGAGGCGGCTGTTACCGAGCGTACAAAGAT
>CBETWC010000280.1:0-3048 GCA_965539925.1 uncultured bacterium | reverse complement strand
AAGTCGTCTTCGAAGCTCACGACCTTGCGGCCCGGCTTGTCGGCAGGCTTGTCGTCACGGTCACGGTCACGGTCACGGTTGCGGTCGCGACTACGACCCCCGTTCCCACGATCCGAACGACCGCCACGATCATCACGCCTTTCGTCACGCTTTTCGTCACGATCGTCGCTCTTCTTCTCCTGTGGAGCGTCGGAACCACCATCGTCGTCGCCTGACGGAGCATCAGCCATGTCGAGGCTGACCTTGCCACGGTCATCGATCTCTCGGACGACAACCTTGACAGCGTCGCCCAGGTTGAGGACATCCTCGACCCTGTCGATGCGCCTGTTGCCGCCGATCTTGGAGATGTGCAGAAGGCCGTCACGTCCGGGAAGGATGTTGACGAACGCACCGAACTTGGTGATGTTCACAACTTCTCCGTCGTAGACCTCACCGATCTTCGCCTCGGGTGGGAACCCGATGGCAAGGATGCGCTCTTTGGCCAAGTTCATCGACGTCGTGTCAGGAGCGCCAACGCGCACCGTACCGTCGTCGTCGATCTCGATGACTGCACCAGTCTCTTCCTCGAGCTCACGAATGGTCTTGCCCTTCGGGCCGATGACCTCACCGATCTTGTCCTTCGGGACCATGACCGCTTCGATCTTCGGAGCCTTCTCGGCAAGCTCACTACGTGGCTCGGCGATCACCTCAGACATCGCGTTGAGGATGAACAGACGGGCATCGAGTGCCTGGTTCATCGCATCGATGAGAACGTCTGCAGGCAGACCCTCAATCTTGGTGTCGAGCTGGAGTGCCGTGATCATGTCAGCGGTACCAGCAACCTTGAAGTCCATGTCACCGAGGTGATCCTCGACACCGAGGATGTCGGTGAGCGTGACGAACTTTCCGTCCTGGTAGATGAGCCCCATTGCGATACCCGCAACAGGAGCTGCAATCGGAACACCAGCATCCATCAAGGAGAGCGACGATCCACAGACCGAAGCCATCGATGAGGAACCGTTCGACATCAGCACCTCAGAAACGAGGCGGTATGCGTATGGGAAGTCTTCGACGGGCGGGATCACGGGATGCAGCGCCTTCTCAGCGAGGGCACCGTGTCCGATCTCACGACGCTTCGGACCACGCATGAAGCCAGCTTCGCCAGTGGCGAAAGGCGGCATGTTGTAGTGGTGCATGTACCGCTTCGACTCCTCGGGGGAGATCGTGTCGAGCATCTGCTCCATCTTCAGCATGCCAAGTGTGGTGATGTTGAGGACCTGGGTCTCACCGCGCTGGAACATGCCAGAACCGTGGACTCCTGGTACCAATCCAACCTCGATGGTCAACGGACGCACCTCGGTGAGGCTCCGACCGTCGATACGAACACCCTCAGCGGCGACCCTGGAACGCATGACGTTCTTCTGGACCTTCGAGAAGGCGGCCTTTGCCTGCTTGAGGCTGTCCTTGTCATCCTCGTCAAGACCAAGCGACGCGAACGTCTCTTCCTTGATCTCGGACTCAGCATTCTGACGCTCGTGCTTCTTGACGATCGTGCCAAGTGCTTCGAGCTTGGACTTCGCGAATCCTTCGACCTTTTCGTAGATCTCGTCCGAGAAGTCCTTGACGTAGATCCACTCCACGGACTCCGGCTCGCCTGCCTGCTCGAGCAATTCGAGTTGGAGGTCAACAAGCGTTGCGATGTAATCCTTCGCGAGCTCGAGACCCGCGGCAACCGTTGCCTCGTCGGATGCCTGTTGGCCATCCTGCACCATGCGGTAGCCGTTCTCGGAAGCGCCGGCCTCAACCATCGTGATGTCGATGTTGCCATCTGCGTTTCGCTTGCCAGCAACCACGATCTCGAACACGGCGTCTTCGCCCTGCTCATAGGTCGGGAACGGGATCCATTCGCCATCCATGAGAGCGAGCCTGATGGCTCCGATCGGGCCCTCGAAAGGAATCGGGCTGACCATCAGCGCTGCAGAGGCAGCGTTGAGCGTGACGATGTCGTGTGGGTTCTCGAGGTCAGCAGCAAGGACGGTGCCCACGACGTGCGTGTCGTGGCGGTAGCCCTCTGCGAAGTTCGGGCGCAGCGGACGGTCGATGAGACGGTCAGCAAGGATCGCCTTCTCAGATGCGCGTCCTTCACGGCGGAAGAACGACCCTGGGATACGGCCGACTGCGTAGGTGCGCTCCTCGACGTCAACGGTGAGCGGGAAGAAGTCCACGCCCTCCCTGAGGCTGCGCTTTGCGGTTGCGGTCACGAGGACCTGGGTATCTCCGATGCGGGCAACAACTGCCCCATCGGAGAGTTGTGCGAGCTTTCCAGTGCTCAGTGAGATCTCTACCTCACCAACACGCCCGCGTACGGTGGTCTCTGCCACTCGTTTCTCCTTTTGTATGGGAGGAGGCCCAATTGGCAGTGGTCAACATTCGAGAGATAGTTTCGAATAGCGACCACTGACAACTGGATCACGTCCTCCGTTGTTCGGTCGATCTAGATATGACTGAAGGCGGCCAATGCCGCCTTCTGGTCAGTGCTAGCGACGCAGCCCCAGTTTTGCAATCAGGGCCCGGTAGCGCTCCACATCTTGTTCTTGGAGGTACCGAAGCAGTCGCCGACGCTTTCCGACCATCATGAGTAGACCCCGCCGGCTGTGATGGTCCTTCTTGTGGACCTTCAGATGCTCGGTGAGGTGATTGATACGCTCAGTCAGCAACGCAACCTGAACCTCCGGCGAACCGGTGTCCGTGTCATGCGTGCCATATTCATTTACAACAGTCTGCGTGTCGTTCACGAGGTACTTTCTTACGCGAGTAAGTGGTCGGGCGAATGCCCAAGCGGCATGATAGCTAACCCCCTGTTCTAGCGCACCACTTGAGAAGACGAAAGACGAAAGACCAAAGACGATTGACGATGCTGGTCGTGGATCGTTGGTCGTATGTCGACCGTCGGCGGTCGTCAGCGTCAGCTGACGACCGCTTCCACTTCTATCTCAACGAGCCACTCGGGGTCGAGGAGTGCAGCGACGACAACCATGGTTGCGGCAGGTTCGGATTCTCCGAAGATCT
>CBETWC010000279.1:0-3052 GCA_965539925.1 uncultured bacterium | reverse complement strand
GATCCTGCATAGAGAAGGGGGTACCCGTCGGGGTCGAGGGTGACTGTCCCCTTGATGATGTCACCCATGTCGAACGAGGGGCGGAGACGCTCGCCCGTGTCGGCATCCAGGAAGTGGATCTTCTTGTCGTAGGCACCGAAGATGAGCTCGGTCGTTCCATCCTCTTGCTCGTGAACAAGCGGTTGACCTGTCCATCCGGTTCCTGACCAGGTCTTTGGCTCGCGACCTACCGGTGACTGACCCGACATCGGACTCTCCGGGTAGCGCCAGAGACGGTCGGGGGCGGTTGCTGGTACCGGGCCTGTCCCGAAGAACGTTCGCGTAGGGTTTCCCCTGAACATCGTGAGGCCATTGACCGAACCCCACTGTTCGAATACGGTCTCAGGCGTGACAACACCCTCCGGACGCGGTGGGAGCGTGGTGGTTGTTGTCTCCTGAGGAGTCGTCGGCACTGGGGACCCGTTTTCGTCAAGCGTCGTGCTCGCCGACAGCGGCGGAAGCGTCGTGACGGAGTCCTCTGGACCAACGGATACCACGTTGTTGCCACCGGCAACGCAGGCGCTCGTCAGCAGCGCCAGAAGGAGGATGGGGGGAAGCAGCTTTCGCATCGCGGCGAGTGTAGAGACGGGTCTCCGATAGTCCGTGTACCGGATCGAGAGCCTCGTAAGCTCTCGGCATGCGTTCAGTATTTTCGTTTGCGAAGGCATGGTACGCGGATGCCTTCGATCCGCTGCGTCGTGCCGACCCTCTTCTCATGGGTGCTGCATTTGCGTACAACTCCCTCTTTGCATTGGTGCCCCTGGCGATCGCGTTCGTGTCGATTCTCACGTTCTTCGAATTCACACATGACGTCCTCGACGACCTCATTGTGGCGATGCAGGAGAGGCTGCCTGAGGAGGTTTCCGACTTCCTTATCCAGATTATCGACGAGTCGGTCGGAGCGGTCGAAGACAGTCGCTGGCTGATCGTCTTCATCACGGTGCCCATTGCGCTCTGGTCGGGGTCGAGGGCCGTGTACACGATCCAGAAGGCGCTCCGGCTTGTCTCCAACTCAGAGGTGGAGATGGGCTACCTCCGCATGCGAGGAATAGGGATCCTCGTCACCATTGCCGGCGGTGTCGGAATTCTCTTCGCGTACTTCTTCCTGCTGTTCGGTGGCCAGGTGACAGGGGTCATCGTGGGTGAGCTCGGCCGCTTCGATCAGCTCTTTGGGACCCTTCTCAGTGGGTCTGCTGCATTCCTTTGGATGTTCGCGCTCCTCTACGCCATCTACCGATGGGGAGGCCCGGTCCCGGTTCCCCGGACCGCAATGTCGTCCGCGATCGTCGTGTCGATCATCATCGCCGGCACCTACTTCCTGGTCAGGCTCATACCCACTCAAGCACCTGCCTCACTTGCCGTGTTCGGAGCGATCGGACTCACCTTGCTGTGGCTGTACCTGATCGGCATCGTGGTGGTCGGAGTACCAATCGCTGTTGGGTCCGTGCTCAACGTGATGGACGAGGATCAGGTTCTGTAGCCTCCGTCAGATGGCAGACGAGCATTCGCGGTTGGGTGATCTGAGGGTTGGCATCTCCCTGCTCTTGCGGGTGATGCTCCGCTACCGCTCGATTGCGGCAATGTCGATCGTGGGCGCACTCGTGTGGATGGCGATGGTCATCGTTGTGCCATATCTCGTTGGGCGTGTGATCGATGATGTCATCGGATCTTCGGACATGTCAGGCGTCTGGGTGCTGTTGGGACTCATCGTCCTCGCAGGGGCGATCCAAGCCGTCGGTATTTCACTGCGACGCTACTTCGGCTTCAAGATGTCCTATCGAGCTGAGGCCGACCTGCGGAATGACATCTTCACCCACATCCAACGCATGGCGTTCTCGTTCCACGATGTCACGTCGACTGGCGAACTCATGGCCAGGGCATCCTCCGATCTGAGTCAGCTGAGGCTGATCCTTGCGATGTCACCGATCACCTCAGCGAATATTGTCATGTTCTTCGTGGTCACGATCGTGCTCGTGATCATCGATCCGGTCCTCGGTCTCGCCGCCTCGTTGATGGTCCCGGCACTGTTGTACACGTCCGGGCGGTTCGCGAGCAGGGTGGTCGGATTCTCGTTCGACCTGCAGCAGCGCCTCTCCGAAATCTCCCACGTGGTCGAGGAGACGGTCTCTGGCATCGAGGTGGTCAAGAGCTATGGGCAGGAGGCACAACAGCAGGCTCGGCTCGACGGGAAGGCAGAGACGATCTTCGACGCTTCGATGGGTATGGCAAGACAGAGGGCGATCCACCGACCGCTGTTCGAGATCATCCCTGCTCTCGGCACCGTTGCTGTCCTGGCTGTCGGAGGTATCCGCGTCGTCGATGGGGCGATGACGTTCGGTGAGTTCGTGTCGTTCACCCAGTACCTGGCCATGATGGTGCTACCCCTACTCATCACCGGTTGGTTCTTCGCGAATCTTCCGCGCTCTGCTGCCGCCGCGTCACGGATTGACGCGCTGCTCGCAACCGCACCGGACATTGCCGAGCCGAGCAGTCCCGTTGCGCTCAGGCCGGGACCCGGAGAGGTGCGATTCAGCCACGTCTCCTTCGCATATCCGGACGGAACGAATGTGCTGGGTGACGTCGACCTCGTCATCCCCGGCGGGTCGTCGGTCGGGCTCGTCGGAGCAACGGGCTCGGGCAAGTCCACGATGGCGCACCTGATCCCCCGGTTCTACGACGTTTCAGCGGGAGCGATCACGATCGATGGCGTCGATATCCGTGAGATGGCACTCGATGAACTTCGGAGTGAGGTCTCGGTCGTGTTCCAGGAGTCCTATCTCTTCTCCGCCTCGATCGAGGAGAACATCCGGGTCGGTGATCCAATGGCATCCGACGAACGGGTGAGGTCCGCTGCAAGGCTGGCTCGTGCCCACGAGTTCATCTGCGGGTTCGACAATGGATACGAGACCGTCGTCGGAGAACGTGGTTCGACGCTGTCGGGTGGACAACGCCAGAGGGTGACCCTTGCGAGAGGTGTTGTGCGCGACCCGAGGGTGCTCATCCTCGACGATGC
>CBETWC010000278.1:0-3060 GCA_965539925.1 uncultured bacterium | reverse complement strand
GGTTGTATCGCTCGGCTGGTGTGTCCCAGTCAAGCGTCTTTCTTGGTCGTGTGTTCAACAGCCGAGCGATCTCGTTGAGGTCTTCCTGGCTGTGGACAGACAGGTCGGTGCCTTTGGGGAGGAACTGGCGCACGAGTCCGTTCCAGTTCTCGTTGGATCCTCGTTGCCATGGCGAGTGCGGGTCACAGAAGAACACCGGGATCCCGGTCTCGATCGTGAACTCGACATGGTTTGCGAGTTCTTTGCCCTGGTCCCAGGTCAGCGATTTGGCAAGCTCGTCGGGGAGCTCGACGACATGTTCAGAGATGCGTTCCCCAACATGTTCAGCGGTCTTGTTCTCGATCTTGATCAGCATCCCGGTACGGGTGGTGCGCTCGACAAGGGTCACCACTGCAGACTTGTTCCCCTTACCAACAATGAGGTCACCTTCCCAGTGGCCAGGCACTGCCCTGTCCTCAACCTCAGCTGGGCGGTCTGAGATCATCACCATGCCACGGATCTTGCCCCGAGTGGTCACTTCACGCCGATGCGCCTTGCGGGTTGTTCGTCCAGACCGCAGACACGACAACAGTTCCTTACGTAGTCCGCCTCGTGCCTGGACATATATTGCCTGGTAGATCGTCTCATGTGACACCCACCATGATGGATCATCAGGATGGTCTCTGCGAAGCCGATTCGAGATCTGCTCGGGAGACCACTTGTCATCTTTCATGTGACCAACCACGATGTCCCACAGCCACGGCCGGGTCTGAACCCAGGTAGGGCGGCACCGTTTCGCAATCTGGTGGGCACGATCCTGGGCCCGAAACGCCCGATACCCGCCACGGCCCCCGTTGTTGTTGATCTCGCGCCAGATCGTTGAACGATGCCTCCCAAGACGCTCCCCAATCTCGGTGGCTGTCTCGTCGCGGTCGATCCCCACACGGATCTCCTCACGTTCTTCCAAAGTGAGCGCATCGGGGCGCTGTCTTGTTTCACGTAACGTCATCCGCCCATGTTGATGGACAAACCCATCAACCGAACGCGGAGACACACCAGCACAGCGCGCTGCCTCCCCAATCGTTGCACCCCGGGCAAGCTCGAACAGAGCCACCCTGGCTATCCGATACGGAATCGGTGGACGAGACATAACTGACCTCCATCAGTCACCCCGTCGCGCACACCACTTGAAATCAAGACCGCTAGGAGGTACTCAGTTACGCAAGAACAGTGTCAGCGGGCCAGATCGGGGTTGTCTTGGATGGCGCGGGTGCGGATCGTGTGGGCTGAGTCACCTGAGAGGATGCCGCCACGGCCGAAGAGGCGACCGGATTGCCAGTTGGAGAGGCCCAGTTCCGGTTTGTCGAGGGCGTACTGGCCGTCCACCCAGCGGGTGAACCCGTTGCCGACGAAGGGAGCGTCGATCTTTGCGAAGAAATCGGCGTGGGTATCCGCGTCCCCTGAGATCAGGGACGCCACGAAACGGGGGCTGTAGCGGTTGAACCACTCGATGGCCTGGTCCACAGAGTCGACGACTGCGAGGGTGATCTCCGGGGATTCCTCCCACTCCCACTCCTCACCGAGCCGGTCCTCGCTGATCAGCTCGGCCTGGGGCTCAATCACATCGCCCTCGGAACGACGGATCGCAACGGATCGCTCGAACCACTCGGAGGGAACAGCATCGACCGAAGCCTCGAGAACATGGAGCTTGGCGTTCGTCCCCCTGCGCTCCCCTGCACGCCCAAGGGCATCCAACACGGAAGGCATCAGGTCCGCAACCCGTCCCTTTGGGATACAGAGCGTATTGAGGGTGTTGCAGACCTTGCGGTCGAGCGAGTGGTACACCGCTGAGGCAAGATCCTCTGCGGATGCATCGTCCCCCGCAACGATCCACGCGCCACCGGTGCCGTGCAGGCTCACGGCATTCCCTGCCTGGCGTGCAACGGCGCCAAGTTGTGTTGTTGCCTCTCCTGAGCCACGGGCGACGGCGAGCGCCAAGCGCGGATCGGACATCATCGCAAGTCCGGCAGCACGCGACGGACTGGCGACAAGAGACGCGGCACCTTCTGGCAGTCCGGCAGAGGAAAGAGCCGGAGCCAGTGCGTGCTCGACAATGGCTTTGGCTGTGCCGAGGGCATCGGATCCGATGCGGAAGACGACCGTGTTCCCGCCACGGAGGACACCTGTTGCATCGGCAAAGACGTTCGGCCGCCCTTCGAAGACGAAGCCGACGACACCGAGCCCGTCTGCAACGAGTTCGATCCGCCACCCATCGTGTGGCACGGTGCCGACCACTTTTCCGCGCCCTGAGGGTGCATCAGCCCAGCCGCGGAGACCGTCGATCATTCCCTGTCGCATGGTGTCATCGAGGATCAGTCGTGTGGCGCTCCTCCCCCGGGAACGGGCAGTTTCAACGTCGCGATCGTTCGCATCCGCAACGGGAGCAAACGCATCTTCGTCAGCAAGAGCGTCGGCGAAGGCGTGGTAGAACTGTGTGATCTGTTCATCGGACACAGACCCCATGGCCGAGAAGGCGTCGACAGCAGCCCCGACAGCCACCGAAGCAATCTGAGCGACATCAGCAGGTATGTGCAGCAACTCCCCAGAGTGCTGAAGCACAATGAGCGAATCCCCTGCTTCAAAGCTTGCAGCGAGTTCATCCGAGACATGGGTGACGTTCGTCCCACCCCAAGGAATCGCCATCCCAGCCGTAAGTGATGTAAGCCGTTCGTTCATGGTTCGCTAGACAGTAGACGGACTCTGCCTGACATCTGACGCCCAATACCTGACAGCGAGGCGCAGCCGAGCGATCGGCGGGCTATGCCCGCCTCAGTAGACGAGTACCGCGTGGAGATGGTCCGGGAACTTCACGCGTCCGTCAAGGAACGAGAGCTCGAGGAGCATCGTGGCACCCACAACGACGCCACCCGCCTTCTCGATGAGTTCCTTGCTCGCAGCGAGCGTGCCACCGGTAGCAAGGACGTCGTCGACTATGAGCACTCGTGCGCCCTCAGCAAATGCATCAGCATGGATCTCGAGCGTGTCGGTCCCGTATTCGAGATCGTACGTGACCGAAACGGT
>CBETWC010000277.1:0-3068 GCA_965539925.1 uncultured bacterium | reverse complement strand
CCGCCGTGACACCGAAGATCAATCCGAAGGGGATGACCCCCAACAGGATCGGAGAAACCGCGCGCACCCCTTCAGACCATGTCACCCGGGTTTCAGATATCGCCACTTCGGTCTGCAATCGTTTCGCTGTCGTTCCGAACGAATCAAGCTAGCGGTCTCTTGTCATCTGGTACACGGGCGCATCCTGCTGGCTGATAGCTGACAGCTGATAGCTGGCCGCTGCTACAGATCGAAGTGCGCTGCGAACTTCGCAGCGAGGTCTTCCTCTGTCACCTTGCCGAAGATCCTTTCGACGATGATGCCATCGCCCGAGATGATGTACGAGGCAGGGAGGCCCAGTGGCTTGTAGGCGTCATCAACGGCGTTGTCCTCGTCGAACCCGATCGTGTAGGTGACACCGATCTCCTCGGCGAACTCCTCAGCATCAGATCGCGAATCTTGGATAGAGACTCCGACGAAAGCGATCTGGGGGAAGGCTTGTGATGATCGATCGATCGCTGGCATCTCTTCGCGGCAGGGGAAACACCACGATGCCCACAGGTTGAGGAAGACGGGGCGCCCGTCGCTGGCAACGTGTTCGGCGAGGGAGAAGTGCCCACCGTCGGAGGTCTCCACTGAGAATGTCGGCGCGATCTCGACGTTCGGGGAGGCCGTCGGCGTCGTTGCGTCCGTGGCCCCGGATGACGAGCATGCGGCAGCGATGATCGCTATCCCGATGATGACTGTGGAGAGAAGTGGTCGATTGCGCATCAGTCCCATGTCCGTGACGGTAGAGAATTCCTTTGTGTACCGATTCAACGGCGTCCGGCCACGAAGTGTTCCGACAACCGGGTCTCTTGCGGTATCCGGCGAATGGTCAAGGAACGCCGTTCTTTGGCCGCGACGAAGCCTGATCCAACGGAATCTGCAAGATCCGAGTTCCTTCTCGGAGGATGCAACTTCGCCATGTCTTTCGAGGCCTTCTCGGGATCGATGCCCCCCTAATCTTGGTTGCATACAACATACGAACTACCGAACCGGAAGAGGCAACAGTGACCCACGATCCCTTCTCCGCCCGCCAGGTCATCGACACGCCACTCGGCGAACGCGTCGTATACCGCCTCGACGCTCTGGCAGACATGGGCGATGTCAATTCGCTTCCCTATTCGATCAAGGTGCTCCTCGAATCCGTCCTGCGGAATCATGACGGCAAGGTCGTCCGCGACGACGACGTGACCGCCGTTGCACAATACGACGCATCCAAGGTCGAAGACACCGAGATCGCGTACAAGCCTGCTCGCGTCGTGCTTCAGGACTTCACAGGTGTTCCCGCGGTTGTCGACCTGGCAGCAATGCGTTCAGCGATCGTGCGGATGACCGGCGATGAGGCCTCTGCCGCCAAGGTGAACCCCCAGGTGCAGGCCGACCTCGTGATCGATCACTCCGTGCAGGTCGACGCGTTCAACACCCCGGACGCGCTCAGCATCAACGCTGGCTTCGAATTCGAGAGGAACAACGAGCGTTACGAATTCCTCAAATGGGGCCAGTCGGCGTTCGACAATTTCTCCGTCGTGCCCCCGGCCACAGGCATCGTGCATCAGGTCAACCTCGAGTACCTGGCCAAGGTCGTCTGGGACGAGAACGGTGCGCTGTATCCGGACTCTCTTGTCGGAACGGACAGCCACACGACGATGATCAACGGTCTTGGCGTTGTCGGTTGGGGCGTTGGCGGCATCGAGGCAGAGGCCGTCATGGTCGGTCAGCCGATATACATGCTGCTACCCGAGGTCGTCGGCTTCAAGCTCAGCGGTGTGCTGCCTGAAGGGACCACCGCAACGGACCTCGTACTCAGGGTCACCGAGATGCTCAGAGCCCACGGTGTCGTCGGCAGATTCGTTGAGTTCTACGGACCTGGCCTCGCAGAGATGCCAGTGGCGAACAGGGCCACCCTCGCCAACATGGCTCCGGAGTACGGAGCAACGGTTGGATTCTTCCCCGTCGATGACCTCACCCTCGACTACATGCGCCTCTCCGGCCGCTCGGAGGAGCTCATCGCCACCGTCGAGCAGTACTACAAGATGCAGGGCATGTGGCGTGACGACAGCCATGACATCACCTACAGCTCGACTCTCGGGCTTGACATGTCGACAGTCGTTCCTTCGCTCGCAGGCCCGAAGCGCCCCCAGGATCGCATCGCGCTCACGGACATGAAACAGCAGTGGCACGTCGACCTCGACGGCCAGTTGCGTCCCGATGGTGGAGGACCCGGTGAAGCCACTGGTGTCGAGTATGACGGCGAGTCCTTCGACCTCTCCGACGGTGACGTTGTCATCGCCGCGATCACGAGTTGCACCAACACGTCCAACCCGGAGGTGATGGTTGCAGCCGGTCTCGTTGCGCGGAAAGCACGCGCCAGGGGCCTCTCGCGCAAGCCGTGGGTGAAGACATCGCTCGCACCCGGGTCCAAGGTCGTCACGGACTACTTGGAGAAGTCTGATCTGCTCAAGGATCTTGAGGCCGTTGGCTTCTACACGGTCGGATACGGCTGTACCACGTGCATCGGGAACTCTGGGCCTGTGCCAGAGCCGATCAGCATTGCCATCAACGAGAACGACCTCGTTGCGACATCTGTCCTCTCGGGCAACCGCAACTTCGAGGGTCGCATCAGCCCTGATGTCAGGGCGAACTACCTTGCAAGCCCTCCGCTGGTCGTTGCGTATGCGTTGGCCGGAACCGTCGACATCGATCTTGCGACGCAACCAATCGGTCAGGACGGCGAAGGAGACGACGTCTTCTTGTCGGATATCTGGCCAAGCCAGGCGGAGATCCTCGAGACGGTCGCATCCTCGGTGACACGTGACCAGTTCATCAAGGAGTACGGATCCGTGTACGACGGGTCTGCCATGTGGCAGGACATCAAGACGTCGGGAGGTGCCCTGTACGGATGGGATGAGTCATCAACGTACGTCCAGGAGCCACCGTTCTTCATGGACCTGGATGAGGATCCAACACCGATCGTGCCGATCAGCGGTGCTCGTGTGCTCCTCAAGCTCGGCGACTCGATCACGACTGACCACATCAGTCCGGCG
>CBETWC010000276.1:0-3068 GCA_965539925.1 uncultured bacterium | reverse complement strand
AACTGCTGTGGATCTGAAACGTGGGATGTTGGATCTTGAGACTCTTGGCGCCCTGGTCTCGGCTGGCGACATCGACACGGTGATCGTTGCGTTCACTGATCATTACGGCAGAGTGCACGGGAAACGATTCGATGCATTGTTCTTTCTTGACGTGGGGGAGGACGGGACCCACGCATGTGACTACCTCCTCACCGTGGACATGGAGATGGACCCGGTTCCCGGATACAAGTACGCCAGTTGGGAGCTCGGCTATGGCGACTTTCACATGGTGCCCGACATGTCGACGCTGCGCGTTGCCGAATGGGTGCCATCCACAGCGATCGTGCTGTGTGACCTCATGGACGATGCCACACGTGACCTTGTGCCCGTTGCTCCGAGGTCGATCCTGCGCAGACAGATCGAGCGGCTCGAGTCCCATGGACTCACTGCCAAGGCAGCCTCCGAGCTTGAGTACTACTTGTACGAGGAGTCGTATCGCGAAGCTGCAGACAACGGGTTCAACGACCTGACTCCAATCGGTTGGTACAGCGAGGACTACCACATCCTGCAGGGAGGCCGTGAGGAGTTCTACAACGGGGCGGTCCGCAGGCACCTCGCAGGTTCAGGCATCCCCGTCGAGAACTCAAAGGGCGAATTCGGACGGGGTCAGCACGAGATGAACATCAGGTATTCCGAGATCCTCGAAATGGCTGATCGTCACACGATCATGAAGTTGTTGATGAAGGACACAGCCGACCAGTTCGGCATGAGTGTCACATTCATGGCGAAGCCAGAGGCTGACCAGGCCGGGTCGAGTTGTCATATCCACCTCAGCCTGTGGGAGGGTGAGGAGAACGCGTTCGTAGGTGAGAACGAGATCGGGCCGATCCGGTGCTCGGACACGTTCACAGCCTTTCTTGGTGGGTGGATGGGACACACCGAGGAATTCATGCCGTTCTACGCCCCGACGGTGAACTCCTACAAGAGATACCAGGAAGCATCGTGGGCTCCTACGAATATCGCGTGGAGCTACGACAACCGGACGGCCGGATTCCGGGTTGTCGGTGCGGGACCAAGCCTGCGCATCGAGTGTCGGATTCCCGGCGGTGATGTGAATCCCTACCTTGTGTATGCCGCTGCTCTTGCGTCAGGTATCGATGGAATCGAGAACGGCACCGAAGCTCCAGAGATGTTCTCTGGCGATGTATACGCCGCGCAGGATCTACCTGCGGTCCCAGGATCGCTCACGTCAGCCATTCCCCCGTTTGCCGGGAGCGATTTCGTGGCTGTGGCGCTGACTGGCGACGTCCGGGACCACTATGCCTACTTCTACACGGTCGAGGCATCCGCGTACGACGCTGCAGTCACCGACTGGGAGCGTGCGAGGTACTTCGACCGTATCTGAGTCCATATCGAAGCGAAAACGGAGATGAGAATGAGTCGTCTGGCCAACAGAGTTGCGCTGATCACTGGCGCAGGTAGCGGGATAGGCCGTGAGGCCGCCCTCCTCTTCGCACAAGAGGGTGCGAAGGTCGTGTGCGTTGATGTGAACGAAACGTCGGCGGCCGCGACTGCTGAGGCAATTACCACCGCTGGCGGCGAAGCGATCGCTGTACGCGCGGACGTTGCGAGTGCTGCCGACTCCGAGGCGATGGTGCAAGCCGCCGAGGAGACCTTCGGGGGTCTCCATGTGATGTTCAACAACGCCGGCATCATGCACAGCGATGACGGCGACTCCCAGTCGACCTCTGAGGAGACCTGGGATCTCACGATGAATATCAATGCCAAGGGTGTGTTCCTCGGTTGCAAGTACGGCATTCCTGCGATGAAGCGGTCCGGTGGTGGATCGATCATCAACACGGCTTCGTTCGTAGCGCATCTCGGAGCGGCAACACCTCAGGTTGCGTACACGGCTTCGAAGGGTGCAGTCCTTGCCCTGTCGCGGGAGTTGGCGGTCGTCCACGCCAGGGAAGGAATCCGTGTCAATGCGTTGAGTCCCGGACCCCTGCGCACGGAGTTGCTCATGAAGTTCCTCGATACCGAGGAGAAGAAGCAACGCAGGCTCGTGCACGTGCCCATGGGACGGTTCGGTCTCGCCGAGGAGATGGCGAAGTCGGCCCTGTTCCTTGCATCCGACGATTCGTCGTATGTCACGGGCAGCGAGTTCCTCGTTGATGGCGGAATAACCGCCGCCTACGTGACTCCGGAGTAGCGGGACATTGCCGTGAGGATCGGGCTTCTTCTCTGCGGTTCTCTCCCTGACGAATACGCGGCGATCGCTGGCAACTTCACAGAGATATTCTCCGCGTTGCTCGATGGCTGTGACATCACGCTGATTCCTTACGACGCGTTCGAGGGCCGTCTTCCCGACGATGCGAACGAATGCGACGGGTATGTGATTTCGGGATCGAAATCATCTGTCTACGAAGATGAGCAGTGGATTCGCGACCTCGAAGTGTTCATCCGCGAAGCTGTTGACACTTCCGTGCCGATCTTCGGCGTGTGTTTCGGTCTTCAGGTCATGGCCAAGGCACTCGGTGGCACTGTCGAGAAGTTCGAGGGCGGATGGGGTGCCGGTGTCCACACAATGGTGGTGGATGAAGAGAGGCCATGGATGACGCAGTCCGGCGACTCGGTGTCGTTGATCATGAGCCATCAGGATCAAGTCACGGCACTCCCCGGAGCCGCAACCGTTCTCGGCTCGAGCAGCCACTGTGAGAACTATCTCGTCGAGTTCACTCCCCGGCATGTGGGCATCCAGGGTCATCCCGAGTTCGGACGGTCATTCGCTGAGCGGATCTATCGCGACCAGAGATCCAAGTTGGGCTCACTCGCAGATGAGGCGATCGACTCGCTCAGTCGCCCACTCGACGCCCAAACAGTGGCGAACTGGATGTGCGAGGTTCTCAGCAGTGGAAGGTAGAAGGAGCGGAGGGGAACCCTGTCCGTTCTTTCGTCCCACCTTCAGGGTGTCGTGTCGCGACAGCGCGACGGTCTGGTCTGTCGTCCTCCCTTCAGGGAGGACACGCGAGCTCAGCGAGCGAGGAGGGGGTGCGAGCCTGCGAGCCTCAAGCGGCACGCCACCAGCA
>CBETWC010000275.1:0-3079 GCA_965539925.1 uncultured bacterium | reverse complement strand
CGTGTGTTCGGTGGAACCTCGAGACCAGCCTGACGAGATTCCGCGATTTTGGTGTCGAAACTGTGCTTGTCTGTTCGTTGTAGGCATGAGCAAGGGATTGGAGTCACCGATCCCGAGATCTGGAAGGGATCGGACATGGCTGTTTATGCAGCATTGATCTACGGAGACGCCGCCACCGAGGGTGAAGGGACGCCCGTGCAGTGGGCGCAGGTCATGGCGGAATACACAGAATTCGGTGAGAAGGCCGGTGCGGCCGGTGTGATCACCGCGGGCGAAGCGCTTGAGCCGACAGCGACCGCCACCACCGTACATGTGACAGGAGGGGCGAAGGGAGGCGATGTCGTTCTGACCGACGGACCCTTTGCCGAAACCAAAGAAGTGCTCGGTGGGTTCTACCTGTTGGACTGCCCGAACCTCGACGAAGCGCTGAAGTGGGCCAGCCAGATACCGGGGGCCTGGTACGGCAAGGTCGAGGTACGTCCGTTGATGGTCTTCGACGAGGCAGGTTGAACGAGTCCCTCGAGGAGACGCTGCGGATCGAGAGTGGCCGGGTCCTGGCCACTCTCATCCGCCTCACGGGCGACTTCCAGCTTGCCGAGGATGCGCTCCAGGACGCGGTGGTCGTTGCCCTGGAGCGTTGGCCAGATTCTGGGATGCCGCCGAATCCTGGCGCGTGGCTGACGACGACCGCTCGGAACAAGGCGCTTGATCGAATCCGTCGGGAGGCGAATCGGTCGCGGAAGGAAGCCGAAGCGATGCACTTCCTCCAAGACCTTCCGATAGAACCGCCGGACGGCGTCGATGATCGGCTACGCCTGTTCTTCACTTGCTGTCACCCCTCTGTGTCGAGGGAAGCACGGGTAGCGCTGACCCTGCGCACAGTCGGAGGACTGACCACGAATGAGATCGCCCGTGCCTTTCTCGTCCCTGGCCCGACGATGGGCCAGCGGATCAGCAGAGCAAAGCAGAAGATCGCTGTTGCGAAGATCCCGTACCGGGTTCCCGAGGATCACGAACTCCCCGATCGACTTCCGTCTGTTCTCGATGCCCTCTACGTCATCCTGACGACTGGCCACCACGCCGCGTTCGACCGTCTCGACTCGAGAATTGACCTCGCTGACGAAGCGATCCGCCTCATGCGAATTCTCGGTGAATTGATGCCGGGAGAGGACGAGGTGCAAGGACTTCTTGCGCTCGCCCTTGCGGCGCACGCACGCAGCCCGGCACGCCTCGACACCGATGGAGCTCTGGTCCTGCTCGCCGATCAGGATCGATCAGTCTGGGACCATGAGGCGATCGCTGAAGCAACCGACATCGTGGCCCGACGATTCAGGGGCCCAGCCTCGGGCCCGTACATGCTTCAAGCCGCGATCGCATGCGCACACGGGAATGCCGTCGGGATCGAGGACACCGACTGGGATGGGATCGCGACGCTCTATCTGATGTTGGAGGCGGAGACCCCGACCGCCGTCGTTCGTGTCAATCGTGCGGTTGCTGTCGCCAAGGCCGATGGGCCGGAGGCCGGACTTGCACTGCTCGATGACGTGAACGGCGTCGAGGAATGGCATCTGTGGCACTCGACGCGCGCCGGTCTGTTCTTGCTCGCCGACCGCCCCGATGACGCAGCAGTCGCGTACCGCGACGCGCTGGCCTGCTCCATGAACGAGTCGGACCGCGAGTTCCTCTCAGCAAGACTTGCCGAGGTCGAATCCGCCAGCCCGTAGGCCCCTACGACCCTGCCTTGAGCTGTCGCGGTCCGGAGATCCATGAGAAATTTCTGCCATGGGAGAGGAACACCAGACCCGTTATCCCCCTGGCGTACTGGCCTACGATGTCACGTAGTCGTGGTCGTCGAATATGAGAGAAAGGGACCCCTTCGTGAGGGGTCCCTTCTCCGTTGAGCCCGTAAGAGCGTCTAAGGCAGCTCGTTCACGCGATCCGTGCTTGGTGGAGCCACGGGACCGAACGTTCCCAGGTAGTTCGTCAACGCCTCGAGATCTAGTCCGCCATCGACCCGGGAACCGGGGTCGATGGTTGCGAAGGTGGCGAAGTTGTCACCACCGTCAGCGAGGAAGCTGTTCACTGTGACGATGTAGGTGGCCGTCGTATCGAGTGCCACACCGTTCAGTTGGACGTTGCTGATCGTCACCGATGTGCAGTCACCTGCCGTGATCGTTGTTGCCAGATCATACGTGAATCCATCGGAGACACCCAGATGCAGGAACGGGCGGCTTGAGCCGGCTGGCTGGCACTGCTCCTCGAGCACAGAGACGATCTGTGCACCCGTCATGGGGAACGACTGGAGCGTGTTCCCGAACGGCTGGAAGGTGAAGGCCTCGCCGAACGTGACGACACCGTCACCTTCATCGGGTGTTTGCGAGCTCAGATAGGTCAGGTCCGAGCGAACGCCGCCAGGGTTCATGAACGCGATCTGTGCACCATTGGCCGATGTCGACCAGTGCTGCGCATCGGCAACGAGGTTGCCAGCGGCTGATTCGACACTGCGGTCTGACCCGGTCGGATCACCTCCGCGATTGATGTCTTCCGAGATCGTCCCGATCGGCGTACCGCCAGCCGCATCGACGAGTGGCTGCCACTTGTCGAGCACTGCTGTGATCGCTGGGTCCGCGTTCAAAGCGGCCTGATCCACGACATGGTTCGTCACCGAACTCAGGTCTCTCCGCACGTCCTGGGTCCGTTTGTCGAGGACGAGATTGAACTCGGATATAACACGGCCATACGAGTAGGCGCTCGTAACGAATCGATCATTGCCCTCGGGGTCGGGGAGCATGCAGTTGTAGGGCAGGTGCGTGTGTCCTGTGATGACTGCGTCGATCGCCGGATCGAGGGCCGCGTTGATCGCAACGATGGGACCCGAGATGTTTTCGCAAGAGTCGACATTTCCCGGAGGTGGGTTCTGGGACCCGCCCTCGTGGAGCAGCACGAAGATCGCCTCGACACCCTGATCCTGGAGGATCGGCACCAGCGCGTTGGCGGTCGCGGCCTCGTCGAGGAAGTCCCAACCAACGATGCCTGCGGCAGCCACGAGGGTGTCGGTCGCCTCGAGCGTCATACCGAT
>CBETWC010000274.1:0-3084 GCA_965539925.1 uncultured bacterium | reverse complement strand
CGGGTACAGGGATGTCCTGTTGAGGTTGAGGGACCAGATACCGCAGGACACGCCAATCCTGTCCCTTGCAAAAGGCATCGAAGCGGGCACGCTCATGAGGATGACCGAGGTCACGATGGATGTGCTCCCTGACCACGATGCTTCGGTCGTGGGCGTCCTCACGGGACCGAACCTGGCACGCGAGATCATGGAGGGTCAACCTGCAGCGACCGTCATCGCCATGAAGGATCAAGCTGCCGCAGAGTCGATCCAGCACGTGTTCGGGACCCCACGGTTCAGGGTCTACACGAATCCAGACGTCGCCGGATCCGAAAGTGCTGGAGCTGTGAAGAACGTCATGGCTATGGCCGCAGGCATGGCGAAGGGCCAGGGATTCGGTGACAACACGCTCGCGACACTCATCACACGTGCACTCGTGGAGATGACCCGCCTGGGCGTCGCCATGGGCGGAGATGTCCGCACGTTCGCCGGATTGGCGGGACTCGGTGACCTCATCGCCACCTGCAACAGCTCCCAGAGCCGAAACCATAGCGTTGGATACGGCCTGGGTCAGGGCAAGGAACTCGAGGAGATCGTCGAAGAGATGAACATGGTCGCTGAGGGCGTCAAGTCCACGAGGGGCGTACTTGCCCTTGCACACAAGCACGGAATCGAGATGCCCATTGCCGAGAAGGTCGGTTCGGTGATCTACGAAAAGGCAGATGTCGGCCAGGCGCTGCACGAGCTCATGACCCGCGAGGCCAAGAGCGAGTATCTATAGGCGAGCTTCGCCCAGCCGTACAGCGTCAGAAACCAGCGCATGACGCGTGTACCCCCTATCGATGAGCGAAGCGACGCCCTGTTCTGTCGTCCTCCCTTCAGGGAGGACACGCGAGCGGAGCGAGCGAGGAGGGGGTGCGAGCCTGCGAACCCGGTACGGCACGATCGTGCCCCGCACCAAGATGCACGCATTGGTTCTCTTCAAGAGCTGACGCAAGGTCGTGGCCCGCAACGCTCGCAGGCTCGCACCCCCTCCTGAACATCGACTTCGTCGCTGTTCCGTCCTCCCTGAAGGGAGGACTTCCTACTGAAGCGTCGGCGGGGAGGGTGGTGCGTATTCAGAGCGGGCTGCTTCGACGGTGTCGCGTACCCAGCAGTCGGCGAGGTGGTCGTTGACGAGGCCCATCGCTTGCATGAAGGCGTAGGCGGTGGTGGGGCCCACGAACTTCCAGCCGCGCTTCTTGAGGTCCTTCGAAAGGGCGATGGACACATCGGTGGTCGCCGGGATCTCTGTCGGAGGCTGAGCCCTTGGAGGTTCGAACGACCAGAAGTACGCGGCAAGTGACCCCCACTCGTCTGCGGTCTCGATCGCCCGTTCTGCGTTGTTGATCGTTGCTTCGATCTTCCCGCGATGCCGAACGATGCCGGCATCGCCCAGGAGCCGCTCGACATCCTGTTCTCCGTACTCGGCAACGATCTGGGGGTCGAAGCCGGCGAATGCTGCTCGGAAGTTCTCGCGCTTGCGCAGGATCGTCAACCAACTCAGCCCGGATTGAAAACCCTCGAGGCAGATCTTCTCGAAGAGACGGTGATCGTCACCTTGTGGGAACCCCCACTCGGTGTCGTGGTACTGCTCGTAGTCGTGGTCGCCGACACCCCACCAGCATCGGCCGACACCGTCGTCACCGACAACGACCTCCATCACGAGGCTTCGCTTGTCTTCCTGCGCTGAGCAGCTCGCGAGTGTTCCAGCACGACTCGCATGAGTTCCTCGACGTAGTCCGGATCGATGTCAAGGCGCTCGGCGTCCTCGCGGAACTTCTCGAGCAACTCTGCTTCGCGATCCTCCGAGTACAAGGGCAGACCGTGTGCGACCTTGAGCGCGCCGATCGCCACCGAAACATCCTGTCGTTCGGCGATGAGCGAGAGGAGTCGCTCGTTGATCTCATCGATCTGGCGCCTGAGTTCATCGATCCTGCTCTGGGGCATGGGTTCCGTCAATTCGGGTTGGCGTGCTGAAACTGATCCGGATACTGCAGGCAATCTCCTATGACAGCAAATCGCGAGCTGCCGCCGCGAGAAGAGGAGCGACAGGTTCAAAGGCCGCGAACCGCTCATCAGCGGTCTGACCGGCCACATACCGTGCGTAGATCTGTTCGATGATCACTGCAATCCGGAACAGCGCCAAGCCTTCGTAGTAGGCGATCCGTTCCACATCGAACCCGGTCCTTGTGGCATACCGGTCACGAACCTGGTCCTTGGGCATGACCTCGCCGATCGCAACGGCCTCTTTTCCGAAGACGAGGTACGTGGGGTCGTCAGGTTGCGCCCAGTAGGCAAGCAGTGTTCCGATGTCCACGAGGGGGTCTCCCAGCGTCGCCATATCCCAGTCGAACACTGCAACAAGCTCGCCGTCGGGCCCGACCATCGTGTTGTCCAGCTTGAAATCGTTGTGGAGAATCGCAGCCTTCTGCGGCACGGGTATCGCGGCTCGGAGGAGGTCGGCAGCAACATCCATGTCTGGCACAGGACGGGTAGCAGCGGCATCCCATCGACGCGTCCAACCGTCGATCTGACGTTCGACGAATCCCTCCGGTCGGCCAAGGTCGGCGAGATCAACTGACTCGGGATCAATCGTGTGCAGATCACACACGGCGTCCACGAGCGACTCCGCAATCCTGCGTTTCCGACCGGGGTCGTCCACGCACTCTGTCGGCCACTGCCTGCGCACGACCGAACCGTGGCGGCGCTCCATCACGAAGAACGGTTTTCCCATCACCTCGGGATCCTCGCAGTAGTGGTACGCCCGCGGGGCCAGCGGATACACCCGCCAGAGACACGAAAGCACCTTGTACTCGCGAGCCATGTCGTGGCCTCCCTTGGCCACTTCACCCAGAGGGGCGCGCCGGAGAACCCACTCATCTCCATCGGCGCATCGTGCGCGGTAGGTCAGGTTGGCTGCACCGCCGGGGAACTGGTCGAATACGATGTCCCGGCAGGGGAACAGATCAGGAAGCACGGCGTGAAGATACGAGGCGACTTCTGCCTCGTCGAAACGCTCGTCTACTCGAATTGGTGCGGTGTCCTCCACGGCGGAGAGACTAG
>CBETWC010000273.1:0-3086 GCA_965539925.1 uncultured bacterium | reverse complement strand
GAACCGACTTGATGTACCCGGACGCCGAAACACTCACAACGAGTTCCTCATCAGCAATGAGATCTTCGAGGGACATCGTGCCGAGGTCGGGGATGATCCGGGATCGGCGATCGTCGCCGAACTTGTCCCTGATCTCGGTGAGTTCCTCGCCGATCAGTGAGCGTCGCTTCGCTTCGTCAGCCAGGAGTCCCTCGAGATATGCGATGGTCTCCTCAAGTGCTTCGAGTTCATCACGCAGCTTCGTCGTCTCAAGCGCCGTGAGCCTGCGCAACGGCATGTCGAGGATGTGGTTCGCCTGGACCTCGGACAATTCGAAGCTCTCCATGAGAGCCGAGCGTGCCTCGTCGACGTTTGCCGAGCTGCGAATGATCCTGACGACCTCGTCGATGTTGTCAAGAGCGATGAGGAGGCCGTGCAAGATGTGCGCCCTGGCTTCCGCTTTCTCCAGACGGAACTTCGACCGACGCTCAATGACCTCGAGTTGGTGATCGACGTAGTAGTGGACGAGCTGTGCGAGGTTCAGCGTCCGTGGTACGCCGTCGACAAGGGCAACGTTGTTGACCGAGAAGGTGTCCTCGAGCTGTGTGTGCTTGAGCAACAGGTTGAGAATGACCTGAGGATTGGCATCCCTTTTCAGCTCGACAACGAGCCTCGTGCCTTGCCGGTCCGACTCATCTCTCAGATCCGCTATCCCAACAATGGTCTTGCTGCGAACAAGGTCAGCGATCTTCTCCATGACCCTGTCACGCGACACCTGATAGGGGATCTCCGAGACGACGATCGCCATACGGTTCCTCTTCGTCTCGACAACATCCGTCACTGAGCGCATCCGGATTGATCCACGACCTGTCAGTAGCGCGTCCTTGACACCCATGTTCCCAACGATGTAGGCACCGGTTGGGAAGTCGGGCCCCTGGACAAAGGTCATGAGGTCTTCGACCGTTGCGTCGCTGTTGTCGAGGGCGTACAGCACAGCATTCGTGATCTCTCTGAGGTTGTGTGGTGCCATATTCGTCGCCATGCCGACAGCGATGCCGGTGGATCCATTGACGAGCAGGTTCGGGAATCGCGAGGGGAGGACTGTCGGCTCGGATCGCTCCCCCGAGTAGTTGTCCCTGAAGTCGACCGTGTCCTCATCGATGCCGTCAAGCATGTGGGCAGACAGCTTCGCAAGGCGCGCCTCGACGTATCTCATCGCAGCCGGTGGGTCGTCCACCGTACCGAAGTTGCCCTGTGGATCGATCAGCGGGTTCCTCAACGCAAAGTCCTGGGCCAATCGAACCATCGAGTCGTACACGGCCTCTGGTGCGTGGGGGTGGAACCAACCGACGACATCACCCACCACACGTGACGCCTTGCGGTAGGGAGTGCCTGGGCGGATCCCGCTGTCCCACATGGAATACAGGATGCGACGATGCACCGGCTTCAACCCGTCCCTGGCGTCAGGGAGTGCCCTCGAGACAATGACGGACATCGCATATTCGAGGAACGAGTCCTGCATCTCGCGCTCAATGTCAACTGATATGTACGTTGGCTGCTGTTGGTCGTTCGGCATCTTCGGGTTCCCCTACGCGTCCAGGAAGCGGACGTCTTTGGCGTTCTGTTGGATGAATCTCCTGCGGGCTTCCACATCGTTGCCCATCAGGGTTGAGAAAGTCTCCTCTGCGGAGAATTGCTCCTCGAGATGGACCCTGATCAAGGTTCTCACCGCGGGATCCATCGTCGTGTCCCACAGCTCATCGGCATTCATCTCGCCAAGGCCCTTGAAACGCTGGATATTGATCTTGCGTCCCTCGTTGTCGGCCTTGAATCGATCGAGGTCGTCGTCGTTCTGGATCCAGGTCGTCTTGGTGCCGATCTTGGCCGAATACAGCGGAGGCTGGGCGATGTAGACATAGCCGTGCTCGATGATCGCGGGCATGTGCCTGAAGAAGAATGTCAGCAGCAGTGTCCGGATGTGTGCGCCGTCGACGTCCGCGTCGGTGAGGATGATGATCTTCTTGTAGCGAGCCTTCGTGATATCGGACTCTTCTCCGATGCTCGTGCCGATCGCTGTGATGAGCGACTGGATCTCGTTGTTCTGGAGGACGCGAGAGAGTCGGTTCTTCTCGACATTGATGATCTTCCCCCGGATAGGCAGGATGGCCTGGAACTCAGAGTTCCTTGCCTGTTTGGCCGAGCCACCAGCCGAGTCGCCCTCGACGATGAACAGCTCGGAGGCGTCCGGATCCTTCGACGAGCAATCCGAGAGCTTCCCAGGGAGTCCACTCGACTCGAGCAGGCTCTTTCGGCGGGTGAGGTCCCTCGCCTGACGGGCCGCAGAACGTGCCCGGGCGGCCTGGCTTGCCTTGTCCACGATGCGACGACCGTCACCGGGGTGCTTGCCGAACCACTCAGGGAGAGCCTGATTCATGGCCTTCTGCACGAATGATCGGATCTCGGTGTTCCCGAGTTTCGTCTTCGTCTGGCCCTCGAATTGGGGCTGGCGTACCTTGGCCGAGATGATTGCAGTCAGTCCCTCGCGCACGTCGTCTCCCTGGAGGTTCTTGTCCTTCTCCTTGAGAACATTCCTCTCCCTGGCGAAATCGTTGATCGCCTTGGTGAGAGCAGTGCGGAATCCCTCTTCGTGCGTTCCGCCCTCGTGCGTGTTGATGTTGTTCGCGAACGAGAGGATGGACTCCGTATAGCCGCCGGTCCACTGCATGGCGATCTCGACTTCGGCGATGTCATCCTTGTGTTCGAAGTAGGCGATCTGCTTGTGGATCGGATCCCGATTCGCATTCAGGTGCTTGACGAAGTCGATGATCCCGCCGGCATATCGGAAGGTCTCCGTCGCGTCTTCTTCACCTCGTTCATCAACGAATCTGATCTCAAGACCCTTGGTGAGGAAGGCCATCTCCCGCAAGCGATTGATCACCGTCTTCGCCGAATACTGCGTCGTCTCCTCGAAGATGTCAGGGTCTGCCCAGAACGTCACCTGGGTTCCGGTCCGCTTCATCGGTTTGATCTTCTTGACCTTTGCGGTTGGAACCCCGTACTTGAATTCCTGCATCCAGAGAGGGCCTTCGCGAACCTCTTCGTCAACC
>CBETWC010000272.1:0-3099 GCA_965539925.1 uncultured bacterium | reverse complement strand
CGACATTGTCCAGGGTACGGGAATCACTCCCCGCGTTGAGGCGTATGTGCTCCCCGCTGGTCACGCCGCAACTCGATTCATCGCTGAAGCCCACGCGCTCAGCATCGAGGAATTCACGTCCCACGCGATGGTGCCGCGCCTCGCCGTCAAACTGCGCGACGTTCACCGACTCGGACGTGTGGATGGTGCCTTCGACCCGTATGCCGACATCACGCGTTGGGTGGACATGCTCACGTCGAGGGCTGCCCCTCTTCCTGTCCGCCTCGGCCCACTGCTCGATCTCGTCGCCGAAGCGAGCGTCGTCCGGCCCCGACCACCCGAAGACATGCTGACGCTCTGCCACAATGACCCCTACCACCTGAACTTCCTCGACGATGGGTCGTTGTGGCTCATCGACTGGGAGTACGCAGGCATGAATGATCCGCTGTACGACCTCGCGGGAATCGCCTACACACTCGATGACGAGGGTCGTGAGATCCTGCTCGAGACGTACTTCGGTTCGATCGATCCGAGTACCCGCAGTGATCTCGAGACGTTGA
The DNA here is from genome assembly GCA_965539925.1 of uncultured bacterium. Lineage (GTDB taxonomy): Bacteria > Actinomycetota > Acidimicrobiia > Spongiisociales > UBA5794 > B3-G11. Next base: position 2,560 of record CBETWC010000272.1, on the reverse strand, counting down.
TGCCGGTGTACCTGTGCTGGAACGTGGTCTGGTCACTCGTCCAAACCGAGGGAGGCCTCACCGGGTTCGACTACTTCACGTACGCCGAAGAGCTTCTCGACTGGATGCCATCGCTCGGACCACTCAGCAACAGCTAATGGTCCCACCTGCTCGTGGCTTCCCTACGCGGTCCAGCCGAGGAAAATATCGCCGGCCAGCAGCACTCCCACCCAGACCAAGTAGGTGACAAACGGCATGGCCAGCACAAGCCAGGGGTTCGAACGCCAGATCTTGATCAGCACCGCAAGGAACACGATGTACAGCACCCACAACAGCCCAACAGCCCACACAGGGACCATCAGGCCGCTGAACAAGTAGAGCCAGCCGACCGCGAGGAAAAGGATCAGACCGATCCATCGAGCTGTCCCATGGACGACAGGACGTGCCCATATCGAACTCGGTTCCTCTGGCTCAGGTGTTCTCGCTCCCATGGTCCTCACTCATCGACCCATGCCGTCCATCCTACGTTTCGCGAGCCGCCACGCTCGTCGTGTCTTGTCAGTCGAATCCCCCGAATGGAACGGGTCCAGTAGCGGCCACCTGAGCAGATGACCTAGCCTCGCGCACAATTGACAACGAACGGATCGATGGACATGAGCAACGTAGACAACCCGCCAGGCCCGACACCGCGCGCAACTGTGAAGCGAGCACCGCACAAGGCACGGTACGGCAGGGAGACCGTCGATGAGATCTTCGACGAGGCGCTGTTCTGTCATGTGGGTTTCGTGGACAACGGTTCGCCGTTCGTCATCCCGACGATCCACGCGAGGGTCGATGACGTCCTCTACTTCCATGGATCACCTGCAAGTCGCATGTTGCGCCTGATGAAGAAGGGGGCTGAAGTCACCGTCACCGCAACGCTTCTCGATGGCATCGTCGCGGCACGCTCCGCGTTCCACCACTCGATGCACTACCGGTCTGCAATGGTGTTCGGCACGACGCGAGTTGTTGATTCGTCCGAGGAGCGTATGATCGCGTTGGAGGCCATCACCAATGCAGCGCTCCCCGGCCGATGGTCCGAGGCGAGGCTTCCAACGCGCAACGAGGACAAGGGCACGTTGGTGGTCGCGGTCCCCATGGATGAGTTCTCGGCCAAGGTCAGCGACCTGGACGTCGATGATGAACCCGAGGACTACGACCTACCCATCTGGGCCGGAGTGATCCCACTGTCGCTCGTACCGGGAACCCCAAAGCCAGACGACAGGTTGCCTGAGGGCATCGAGATCCCCGAGTCGGTCCGACAATTCCTCAGCACCAAGTAGACGCGAAGCATCCCGCCCGGTAAGGGCGGGATGCTCTCTCTGTCTTTTGTCTTCTGTCTTCCTTACGGATTCTGGTATTCAGCCTTGGGTCCGAGGTAGTACCACCAGTTCAGGCCCAGACAGATCGCATAGAAGAATGCGAACGCATAGAGCGCTATCTCCGGAGTACCACCCTTGATCTGTGCACCAAACTCCGCGGGCACGACGAAGGCGCCGTACGCTGCAACCGCTGATGTCCAGCCGAGCACAGGACCGGCCTGCTCCTTGTCGAACACGATCGCAATCGTGCGGAACGTCGAACCGTTGCCAACACCTGTTGCTGCGAACAGCACGAGGAACAGCAGGAAGAAGGGGACGAAGAACTCTTCCGGTGTCTCTGACTGGTATGCCTGCTTCATGAAGTACGCAACGCCCAAGGCACTGGCAATCATCGCCACAGCAACCCACTGGGTCACCTTTGCACCACCGACCTTGTCAGCAACCCAACCACCGAGGGGGCGGATGAATGCTCCGATGAATGGCCCCATCCATGCAAATGCAAGCGCTGATGGCCCGTTCACGTTGACAACATCGTGCATCCAGACACCGTCGGCACCGAGCGTGTGCTGGAAGCCGAAGATGACCTTGATGGCGAGAGCGAAACCGGCCGAGTATCCGATGAAGCTTCCGAACGTCATCGTGTAGATGACGCTCATGATCCACGTGTGCTTGTGCACAAAGATCTTGAACTGACGGTCGAGGTTCGACTTGATGTCACCCCTAAGCAGCTTGAGCAACATGACTGTTGCGAAGATCACCAGGAGGATCGTCGGGTATTTCGCCCACGACCACCCGAGACCAACCGGTGCAGGGAGGATGATGAACAAACCGGCGATGGCGGGGATGAATGCAATCCCCAGCATGCCGCTGATCTTTGCGAACGAGCCGAGTGGCCCGCTTATGTTCGGAGACACATGCTCGGCACGGATGTTGTCCATCCTGAACCAGCCGAGGAAGGCAAGCGGGATGAGGAAGATGAGCCAGACAAATCCAGCGTTCTGGATGTAGGTCTCTGTGCCCTCAGGAATTTTCCCGAAGATCCAGCCAGACGTGTTCTGCAGCACCCTGCCTGCTCCGATGACACCGACGGTCATGACGGCAGGAACGACGATCTGCATCGTTGTGACACCGGCGTTGCCGAGGCCTGCATTGAGACCGAGCGCCAGGCCCTGCTTCTTCTTGGGATAGAAGAAGCTGATGTTGGACATCGACGAGGCGAA
>CBETWC010000271.1:0-3105 GCA_965539925.1 uncultured bacterium | reverse complement strand
CTGTCGTCCTCCCTGAAGGGAGGACAACCTGGCGCATACGTTCGCGACTTCGCCCTCCCCGAGGGGAGGGCGAAGCAGTCTTTTGTCTTTTATCTTTTGTCTTCTCAGGCCTACAACTTCGAACACACCGTCTCAGTAATCAATGCCGCCACGACGTACGGGTCGGCGTTGGCGTTCGGACGACGGTCCTCGATGTAGCCCATCTTGGCTTGGTCGACCATCCATGGAATCCTCACCGAAGCTCCGCGATCGGAAACACCGTATGAGTACTCGGACCACGGAGCGGTCTCATGCATGCCGGTGAGGCGACGCTCGATGCCTGCCCCATAGCTCTTCACATGCTCCTGGGCCACCTCGCCGAGCGCTTCGCACGCCACGATGATCGGATCCCAGCTCTCACGCATCGCCTTCGTCGAGAAATTCGTGTGCATCCCTGCGCCGTTCCAGTCACCCTTGACCGGCTTCGGCTCCAGCGTTGCTGAGATGTCGTAGTCCTCGGCGATCCGATACAACAGCCACCTGGCAAGCCACACCTCATCACCGACTGCGACCGTGTCCACAGGCCCGATCTGGAACTCCCACTGCCCGATCATCACCTCGGCATTGGTTCCCGAGATCTCGAGGCCGGCTTCGATGCAGGCCCAGGTGTGGTCCTCGACGATGTCCCTGCCCCAGATCTCGTCTGCGCCGATTCCGCAGTAATAGCCACCCTGGGGTGCAGGGAAACCACCGATTGGCCAGCCGTGGGGTCGGCCGTCCTTGAAGAACGTGTACTCCTGCTCCATTCCGAACCACGGTTCCTGGTCCCCGTACTTCTCGAGAGCAGCCACAGCCGCTGCACGGGTGTTCGACTCGTGCGGAGTCATGTCGACGTTGAGAACTTCGCACAGCACGAGGAGATCGTCCCCGCCACGGATTGGGTCCGGCACCACCTTCACCGGGTTGAGGACACAGTCGGACTGTTCGCCAGGAGCCTGCTCGGTCGATGAACCATCAAAGCCCCACACAGGAAGCTCTTCCCCGTCTGCAAGCACTTTGGTCTTGGACCGCAACTTGGCGGTCGGTTTCTGACCGTCGATCCAGATGTACTCGGCGCGATACGCCATTGTTCCTGCCTTTCAGCGGTGATCTTGTTCAACCAGCACTCTGGAGCACCGATCGTGGCCCATACGCTAGGTCCCTTGCAGTTTCGCGGCAGTAACCAGAGTGTGAATGCTCTGTTACATCACTTGCCGGACTGGCTTCAATGACCGATGATTCAATACGATTGGATTCAACAGACAGCGGAGAACGCATGGAACGCCAGAAGGAATACGTCCTGTCAACGGTCAAGGAGCGAGGGATTCGGTTCATTCGCCTGTGGTTCACGGACGTCCAGGGGTTCCTGAAATCCTTCGCCATCACACCGGCTGAGCTCGAGCTCGCACTCGATGAGGGCATGTCCTTCGACGGGAGCTCGATCGACGGTTTCTCCCGCACGCATGAAGCGGACATGCTTGCGAAGCCCGATCCAACGACGTTTCAGATCCTCCCTTGGAAGAGCGGTGATGCCGGAGTCGCCCGGATGTTCTGTGACATCGTCACGCCCGAAGGCGAGCCATTCCAGGGCGACCCTCGGGGCGTGTTGCGCCGTCAGCTCGAGAAGGCAGCTGAGCTCGGCTACAGCTTCTACGTTGCACCTGAAGTCGAGTACTTCTACTTCGAGGATTCCTCTGATGATCCGAAGGTGCTCGACCGCGGTGGCTACTTCGACCTCACCCCACTCGATGTCGCGCAGGAGTACCGGCGCTCGACGATCATGGCGCTCGAGGCTCTGGGAATCCCCGTGGCTTTCTCCCACCACGAAGTCTCCCCTTCACAGCATGAACTCGATCTCCGACACACGGACGCCTTGACGATGGCGGACAACATCATGACGACGCGACTCACTGTCAAGGAGGTTGCGCTCGAACACGGTATCTATGCAACGTTCATGCCGAAGCCCCTTGAGGAGTACGACGGGTCAGGGATGCATCTGCATTTGTCGCTGTACCAGGGAGACGAGAACGCGTTCCACGACGAGTCTGGTCAATATGGATTGTCGAAGACCGCCCATGGCTTCATCGCAGGACTCCTGCGACACGCTTCCGAGATCACCGCTGTGACGAACCAGTGGGTCAACTCGTACAAACGCCTGGTCGGTGGATTCGATGCCCCAACCTTCGAAACGTGGGCTCGCAACGACCAGAGTGCCCTTGTGCGTGTGCCCGCGACGAAGAAGGGCAAGATCGATTCGACCCGCATCGAGTTCCGTTCGCCTGATGCAGCGATGAACCCCTACCTCGCGCTCTCGGTAATTCTCGCTGCAGGACTTGCGGGAGTGGCAGGTAACTATGAGCTTCCGGCCGAGACAGGATCCGATGTCCTCAGGATGTCGTCTGCCGAGAGGCAGGATACGGGTATCAGACACATCCCTCACAACCTCATCGATGCGATCCATGTCATGGAGAGTTCTGACCTGGTCCGGGATGCGCTCGGCGATCACGTGTTTGAATGGTTCTTGAAGAACAAGAAGCGAGAGTGGGCTCGATACGAACAGCACGTGTCTGCCTACGAACTGAGGGAATACCTCCCGGTGCTCTGATGTACATCGCGCTCTACCCCGAATCTCCGTCACCCTCCCTCACGGGAGCACTGATCGACGCGGGATACCAGCCGGTGCCGATCATCGACGTCGCCGATGCGGGCCGCAAGGAGCCGCCGTCGGGTTGGGGTGCGGCCGTTGTCGAGCTCGGAGACAACCCCGACTTGGCCGCCACCGTGGCCGGAAAGCTGCGCGAGGAATACGGTCTTGCGGTACTGGTGGTGGTCGACCGTACGCTCACCGCTGATCTCCATGACAAGGACGGATTCGACGACTTCCTCCTCACACCTGTGGATCGCACCGAGTTGCGCGTCAGATTGGCACGACTCGGTGTAGCGGAGACCGAAATCGCTGATGATCCTGTGCTGCACCATCATGATCTCGAGCTGAACACAGCCACATACCAGGCTTCCCTTGCGGGCAAGCCCGTGGATCTCACGTACATGGAATACGAGCTGCTCAGGTTCTTCGTCGAGAACCCG
>CBETWC010000270.1:0-3120 GCA_965539925.1 uncultured bacterium | reverse complement strand
GAGCGTGCGTCTCGACGCCCGAAAGCCCCTTCTGCGACTCGTTGAGGAGCTGCCACACCGTCTCGATCGGCACATTGAACGCCTTGTACGCAACTATGTCCCGACCACAGAAGAAGTAATGGTTCCCGACACCCATGCGGTAGAGGGCCCTTTGGAGAATACGCAGCGCATCGGCATCATCGTTGACGCCCTTGATGATCGGTGCCTGGTTCTCCACGTTGATCCACCCGCGCGACACGACGTTCTCCATCGCGATCTTCGTGTCGGGATGCCAAGCAAGAGAACCGTTGTCGTTCTCCACGTACTCGCCATCCTCGTCCTTGAGCAGGAACTCGTCCGGATGGTTGAAGTGGATCATGAGGCGGAACCCGACATCAGGCCACGTCTCGTGGAAGCGGTCGAGCATGGATAGGAAGGCGCCGTCGAAGCGGTTCGGATGGAAGGCCATCTCCTTGGTGCCCAGGCGAATCGATTCGATGCCAGCCTCGGCGAGGGCGGAGAGCCATGCAGCGATCTTGGTGTTGGGAAGCGCCATCGCGTCCCCACCAGACAGCAGGATCTCCCGCAGCTTCTCGCGTCCGGTGTCGGGATGAACCCCATCGTTCGCCTCGACGATCGAGTTGTGCTCCTTGATGTAGTCGACGATCGCGCCGATCTGGGCGATGCCCTTCTTCTCGATCGTGCCGTCCTGGCGCTCAACTTCCTTGCGGCTTATGAGCTCTTCGCGGTAGCAGAAGCGGCAGTGTGCCGAGCAGGTCGACACGACGTACATGAGACCCATCTCGTACTTGTGCAGGAGACCCTCGACGGGGCTGTAATCCATCTGGAAGCCGGGATCCTCTGATCCTGCAAGGTCCATCGTCTCGTCCGGGCTCGCCTTGACGATGCGCTGGATGGCTGCACTCTTCTGTGCAAGTTCGAAGTAGTGACGTGTGATCTTGACCGGCATGCGTGCTTCTACATCGCGATCGGTCCCCTTCAAGGACATCAGTGCGGAGACTTCGTCAGCCGTGTAGAAACCCTTCATGTCCTCGGGCGCGCGGTCCTCGAAGAACGGGTTGAGGCCGTTGATGATCTGCCTGTCGTACTTGGGATTCTCGACCGTGTCGAGGAACGCCTGTTCCTTGGCCGTCGGTACGTACTTCGCTGCTCTGCTCATGCCCAACCTCGATCCTTCTCGTGCCGGTGGGGAAGATTGTAACGGAATGCATCTTCAGTATGTGGTACTGTAACAAAATGCTCAGAGATTTGCCAGCAGATTCTCCATCGTCGCTCATCGCCGCAGTGAGCGACAATCTGACACCGACGGAGAGGCGCATTGCCGAGGCAGTACTCGACGATCCATCGCTCCTCGCCTTCGGAACCGTTGCTGAGCTCGCCCGAAAGGTCGGCACATCCAGACCGTCTGTCGTCCGCTTTGCGGTCAAGCTGGGATTCGACGGCTACACCGAACTCCAGGAGAACGTGCAGAGAGGTCTCTCCCACCGACTGTTCAAGCCGAGCGAGCGGATCCGCCAGGCCACGGCTGGTGCCTCGGCAACATCACGAACCATGTTGATCGATGCGGTCGATGCCCTCTTCGACGCAGTGGACGATGGCACGCTCGCGACTCTCGGTGATCCCATTGCCGACGCACACGCCGTGTGGGTCGTCTCGGGAGAGACATCTAGGGCAGGAGCGAACGCCTTCGTGAGTGGCCTGTCCATCGTGCGACCGCGCGTGAAGCTCATCGACGGGCACTCCGTTGGTGCAGACCTCGCGTGCGCTCGTCCCGAGGATGTGGCGGTGGTGTTCGACTTCTACCGATACCGCCAACACGCGGTCGAAGCTGCCGGTGCCTTCGCCTCGGCAGAAGTTGAGATCGTCGCCATCACGGACGGCCCCCTCTCCCCGCTTGCCGCGTTGACCGACAAATGGCTCGGACTGAACATCCCCGCGATCGGACCGTTCGATAGTTCCGTACCAGCCGTGGCGACGGCAGAACTGCTCGTGGAGCATGTCGCGAGGAGGCTGCACTCCGAGACAACGGAACGCATCGACAGAACCGAAGCCATGTGGGAAGCCACGGGGACGTTTGTGGATAGTTGACCCGCTGAAAGGCGGATCAACTATCGAGGTAGTACGTAGAGGACGCGCGGATAGGTGAAATCCACCGGGTGTGGGTTGCTCCGGCGATGATGCCGGATACCACGCAACCGTCAACAACCCGGTGGAGGTGTCATTATGCGTGCTCTTGATCCTGAGGTGATGGATGCTGTCTGGTATGCGGTTGAGGGACTGTTACCTGAGCGGGTGGATGCTCATCCGTTGGGATGTCATCGCAAGCGGATTTCTGACAAGGTGTGTTTTCGGGGGATCCTGATCCGGCTTGTCACGGGGTGTTCGTGGGAGGACACAGAGCGGTTGATGTGGTCCCAGGTGTCTGACACGACGTTGCGGTCTCGTCGTGATGAATGGGTCGCTGCTGACGTGTTTGACCGTCTCTTTGAGGAAGCTCTTGGAGGCTATGACAAGATGATCGGGTTGAATCTGGATGATGTGTCGGCTGACGGATCCCAACAAAAAGCGCGCTGTGGCGGGGACGGAACCGGCCGCAATCCCGCTGATAGAGGGAAAACAGGGTGGAGATGGGTCGTTGCGGTCGATGCTGAAGGTCTTCCGATCGGGTGGACGATCGCTGCAGCGAATCGGGACGACTCGAAACTTGTCGAAGGGACGTTGGCATCAATCACCGGCCGCGGGTTGCATCACGATATCGAAACGATTCATCTCGACAAAGGCTTCGACTACCGGTTCGTTGATGAACTCATCACAGATGTCTCGATCACCGATGTCAACACGGTGCGCAAGAAGAAGAGAGGACAACCCGAACCGGAACGCCGACCGTACCGGATCGATAGACGCTGGACCGTAGAGCGAACCAACGCGTGGCTCATCGACTACGGACAACTCAGACGGAACACAGACCGCAAACCGATACATCGCCTGGCACAGATGGCGCTCGCCATCACCTTCCTCATCACCGCCAAGCTCATTGATTGGCGCAACAAATACACACTCCAACCATCACCTATCCGCTGATCCTCGAGGCCCACGCGGCCACGAGTCTGGCCGACGCGA
>CBETWC010000269.1:0-3123 GCA_965539925.1 uncultured bacterium | reverse complement strand
TCTCGATCCGGTCACGGTGGGTGGTGAAGCCCGGAGCTGCGGCTGCAGGGTCTGACATCGACCTGCGAGCGAATCGCTCGTGACGCCACCAGAGACTCTCGTGTTCGGCGACATCTGCCGGCTCTCGACCGATGTCGATCGGCTCGGCAACTCGCATGGGTTTGTAGAGGCTGAGGCATTGTGCGGACGTTGCAGTGAGCCAGTGGATGTCCGTTGAGAGATCAGAGACCCAGCCCGCGGTCGACGATGACGACGCAACCATGCCACCCCCGTGCATGCACGGCATCGACAGCGTTCCATTGATCGCGCTATATCGAGGCCAGTCCGATGTGCCATGGGATCTCAGGACCCGCATGAGATCTGTCACCCCAACGGCATCGCTTGCCGAGCTCGTGGTGAGGGCAGTACGGGTTGCGCATGCTGCGACCCTGCCGCGAAGCCTGTCAGCATGGTCGGCGGCAAACGATGGGATCGTGAGTCCGTTCGAGATCGTGCGTACACCGCTTGTGACGGGTTCGACCGCCCACAGATCTCCGGCGGTCTCGAGGACGAACGCGGTTGTCCTGTCGGCAACGATGAAGCTGTTGTGATACGTGAAATCACGATTCTCATGCCCTGCCCCGCCTCCCTGCCCGTACCTCTCGAGAAGATCGACGATCACCGACACCGCCTGCTCTGCAGAGTCCGCACGCTCGAGGGCAAGGCGGATCATGTCCATACCGAGCAAGCCGTGGTCGCGATAGGGCTGTGTGGTGAACACAGCCTCATTGCCGATCGTCACACCGTGCTCGTTGCTCCCGATCTCAGCCCCCCACATCCAGAACGGTCGTGACAGAAGCGTCGCGTACGTGTGTAACGCCTGGGGAATCGTCAGATAGGTCGTCTTCACCGTCGATTCAGGCGCATGGTCAGACGCCGGATGCCACTCAGGGAATTGGGCCTCGTTGACATCCCTATCCGAATTCTTGGCGAACAGGACACGGTCGGGACGAACGACAACGATCGTGTCACACATGGCTGGTCCTTGTCATCATCTCTCGACCTTTCCCGGAAGGATGAAGGCGTAGTCTCGCCTTCTGACGCTCCGTTGCCACCAGCGATCCATCTGCCTGAGTCGCTGGAGCAGTTCCCACATGCGAGCATCCGACCGGTAGTACTTGAACACCTCGTCCTGTGTGATTGGTGGTTCGACGACCCGGTTCGCGGCTTCGAGGAATGCTGGGACGGCTCGGCTGAGACGTTCTTTCTCAAGGTTCCCGATGAGGTCGAGGAGCACAGCGCGTGTGTCGTAGTAGTGGCTGAGAATCTCATCGAGCAGGAACCGGCGCACCACCGGACGGAGCGCGGCCGGAAGAGACGCAATGAACAGATCCGTGTCGAGGAGCTCGTTGCCTGCACTGTCCCGGATGAGCGGGGTGGTCACATCGAGATAGAGGAACTCATCGTTGGCGTCGATGGCCCAGTTGGATATCTGTGCGTCCAGACCTACGCGGTCGCTCACGGTACGGCTGATCATCTCAGTGAGCCTTGTTGCATAGTCGGACATCTTGTCATCTGAGACCTCATGGAGGCTGTCGACGAGGAGCGAGGTTTGGAGCGGCTGGATGCAGTACACGGTCTTGTCGCCCCCGACATCGAATGACTCGAGCGATGACTCGACCGGTGTCGTACCGAGGTCGCGGAGTGTTTCGAGATAGCGATCGAAAACACTGGCGTAGTCGGCAAGGGCTTCGGATGGGAACGGCGGCAATCGTTTCGCTGCGAACTCGCCTTCACCTGTCCGCAACCTGAGGACCGTCGAAATCTCACCGTACCCGATGATGTCCAGCTCGGATGTGTCTCCCGCCCGGATCGCCGCCGCCGCGAGTTCCTCGAGAGCTGCGAGGGACTCCCTCATCCGAAGACCGACCGGACGATGGCGATGATCTCATCTGCTTCGTCGTCGCTCACGATGAGTGGGGGGAGGAACTGGAGAACCGAGGTGTCGTTGTTGGCATACAACGTGAACAGCCCCTGATCGAACAAGAGCTTGGCTGCCAACATGCCAGCTTCCTCGACAGGGAATTTGAGTCCCATCATCAAGCCGAGGTGACGTACTTCGAATGCGGAGCCCGCCAGTCCATCGACAAATCGGGCCTCGAGCGCCACCACACGATCGAGGAAGCCGGGGGATTCGACCTGGTCGAGGACCTCGAGTGCAGCAGCACAGCCAGGCTCCGCTCCACCGGCTGTGGAGATGTGGATGAAGGGATGTGTGTCGAAGAGGGAGTGCAGCTCACGCGTCATGAGCGTCGCCGTGATGGGGTAGATGCCTCCGGACAGTCCCTTGCCGGCAACTACCGCGTCGGGTTCAACACCCCAATGCTGATAGCCCCAGATTCGACCGGTCCGTCCAAGTCCCGTCTGCACCTCATCGAGGATGAGCTTGGCACCGTTGCGACGACAGATGTCCTGGACCGAGGGGAGGTAGTCATCGTCTGGAATCGGCATCCCCAACGTGGCGGGAACGGTCTCGAGGATCACGGCCGCAGTGTCGCGGGTGACGGCGGCTGCCAATGCGTCGATGCTGTTGAACGGCACTTGGGTCCAGCCAGGCGGATTCGCTCCAAAGGGATCACGGTACTCGGCATCACCGGCAGCGAGAGCCAGGCCTGTGTGACCGTGATAACCCCCCTCAGCGGAGACGATCTCGGTCCGGCCCGTGGCCGCACGAGCGACCTTGATTGCCAGATCGATCGCTTCACCACCCGAGACGCCGAAGACGATTCCCGGTAAATTGTCGTCCGTGGTCGCGCTCAGGCGCATCGCCAGCTCAGACCGCAGCGGTGCGGGAAGGTGGTGATTCCCGATGTCTGCCACTGCAAGCGTCGATTCGACCGCAGCGAGCACCGATGGATTCCTGTGGCCGAGGTTGAACACACCGCCGTTGCAGTGACAGTTGATCCATGATCGGTCTGAGTATGCGTCATCGAATCGAATGCCGCTGCGACTTCCCATCACCGCATCGAAACCGTACGACTCGTATGCCTCGATCTTCCCTGCGTTGACGTGGGTGCGATACAGCTCGATCGTCTGTTCTCTATCCATGGCAAAGAACGTAGTACGACCGGACACCACGAAGGG
>CBETWC010000268.1:0-3135 GCA_965539925.1 uncultured bacterium | reverse complement strand
CGTCGTTCCCCTCGCTGAGTTCGGCTTCACCGTTGTACTGGAGCAGCCGATCGACGTCGCGCTCGCGTTGCCTCGCCGCCTAAGAAACCAGCTCTTCATGTGGTCAGGCCTCGGCTTCGCTATCGCCATGATGATCGCGTGGTTCACAACCAGGGCTGTGGTCAGGCCGGCTCAAGAGCTCACGCTGGCTGCGGAAAGGATTGGGCGTGGTGACCTCAACACTCCGATCCAAGTGACGGCCCGTGACGAGTTCGGAGTGCTCGCCGACCGCTTCGAGTCGATGCGCCAGCAGATCAGCAGCGCCTACGAGGCGGTTGAAGAAGCAAACCAGGTCCTTGAGTCGCGGGTCAAGGAGCGCACAACGCAACTCGGCAATCTGCTCCGCCGCATCATCACAGCGCAGGAGAGCGAACGGAAGCGACTGGCCAGGGAGTTGCACGACGAAACGGCGCAGACCCTTGGGGCCCTTTCGATCGCCCTGGGGCGCGCCACCGACTCGCTTCCCACAGACTCTGACATATCACTCGATCAGCTGACAAAGGCAAACGAGATGGTCAAAATGCTGATTGAAGACATTCGGCGCATCATCGTCGATCAACGCCCCCTGATCCTCGACGATCTTGGCCTGCTTCCGGCCCTTCGGTGGTATTCCGAGTCGCGCCTGAACGATATTGGCATCGAAACGAGCTTCGAGGTCGACGGGCAGCAGGACCGGTTGCCGTCACACACCGAATCTGCTCTCTTCAGGATCGTCCAGGAGGCGACCAACAACGTTGCGCGGCATGCTGACGCGAAACATGTTCACATCAGCGTCACCTCTCGGGAAGACACCGTCCGGATCGTCGTGTCCGACGACGGGAAGGGTTTCGACTCGGATGCCGTCCCTGGAGCGAGCGACGGACACCTGGGTTTGGCCGGTATGCGGGAACGGGTGGATCTCCTCGGAGGCGAGATTGCGATCCGGTCTCGGCCGGGTGAAGGCACTACGATCAGCATCGAAATCCCACTCACCGGAGCTGCTCCATGACCGTCGAAATGATTCGTGTCGTAGTCGTCGACGACCACACACTCATGCGCCAGGGTCTGGTCGGGTTGCTGGACGACGAGCCGGACATCGAGGTGATTGGACAAGCCGGCGACATCTCCTCCGCGCGGAAGACCATCGAAGCGATGAGCCCCGACATGATTCTCATGGATCTGGGGCTGCCCGATGGCAGCGGACTCGATCTGACAGCGGAACTCACCAACGCCGACCCTGGGATGCGGGTTCTCGTGGTGACAATGCACGAGCGCGACGACTACCTGTTCCAGGCCCTGAGGGCAGGAGCATCGGGATATGTCCTGAAGGGCGCAGAAATCCAGGAGCTCTTGACCGCCGTGCGTACCGTCGCCGGAGGCGAAACCTACATCGATCAGTCACTCACAGGGAAGCTCGTCGCCGACTACTTGAGCCGACTCGAGGGCGGAGAAGACCGAACCCAATTCGACGGCCTAACGGAGAGAGAAAGGGAAGTCCTGACGCTCATCGCCGACGGGCTGACCTCGGTCGGGATCGGAGAGAGGCTCTTCCTGAGCCCGCACACCGTGCAAACCCACCGGGACCACATCATGACCAAACTCGACCTGCACTCCCGGGTCGAGCTCACCAAATACGCAATTCGCAAGGGACTCATCCAACTCGACCCGTGAGCACCATCCCCTGAACGCCCTACCTAGATATGGGGTGTGCAAGGGTCGCGGGACCGTCCGAGCAGGCGATGCATCTCACTCTGATCGGAGAGAGACTGGGTGCAATCGAAAGAGGAAGTGTTCTGTGTCGAAGAGAATCGTGATCTTGGCGGCGACGTTCCTGTTGGTAGTCGCCGCATGCAGCAGTGACGACCCGGCAGTAGTCACAACGCCCGAGATATCGGACGAATTGGCCGAGGAGGCAGCATTCGAGTTCACCGGCGATGTAATCAATACCTATGTGGAGAACGCGAGTGACTTCGCAGGGAAATCGGCAGCCGACTGGGACAACGCGGAAGTCGTTCGAATTGAACTCGATGAGATGTCATTCGCACCGAGCGAGCTGACATTCGAAGCTGGTAAGCCCTACAAGGTGGAGCTCGTCAATATCGGTACGATCAAGCACGAGTTCACCGCTGAGAGCTTCTTCGCCTCGGTTGCCTGGCGCAAGGCCGAGAGCGCCGAAAGCGAAATCAAGGCTCCATTCTTCACGGAGATCGAAGTGTTCGCCGGTCAGTCGGTGGAACTGTTCTTCGTCCCGATCTCGACCGGTACATTTGACCTGGTGTGCGAGCTCGACGGCCATCTCGAGGCCGGAATGCACGGGTCGATAAGCGTCACTGGTACGACCCCCACAGACCCGGCTCCCGTCCTGACGGCGATTGCCGCCGGACCTTGGGTGACCAACGGATCAGAGCTCGTCGCGAGCGCGGATTGGGACACGATGGAGACCGTCGAAATCGACATGGGCGAGTTCTACTTCGAGCCGAACGAGATCCACCTGACCGTGGGACAGCCGTACAAGCTGCTCTTTGTCAACAGCGGCGACGTGAAGCATGAGGCCACGGCCCCTGGCCTGTTCGAGACCGTTGCGTTCCGCAAGGCGCAGGACGCGTCCGGCGAGTTCAAAGCTCCAACAGTGATTGAAGTCGAGACCTTCGCCGCCAAGGAGACCGAGCTGTTCTTGATCCCGCAGGAAGCGGGTACTTTCGATATCGTCTGCGAGATCGAAGGCCACTTCGAGGCTGGAATGTTCGGCACCATCGTTGTGGATGCCGCCGAGTGAACGGTTCGATCTGAGGACCGGCGCCTGCCCGGCCCATTCAGGTCAAAGCAAGAGTGAGGGTCCCAGCCGAGTGGCTGGGACCCTCTCGCGTGGGCAGGGAATCGTGGGGAGCGGTCGCGCCCAGAGACTGTGACACGTGTGGTCATTCGAAGCCCGAACAGGTGCTTGATTGATACTCGTGAGAGGTGTTGCGACGGTTTCGCTTGTCGTCCTCCCTGAAGGGAGGACAATGACGTGGTGTCCAACCTCGTCGTTTGCGGATCAGGGACTCGACTCAGGTGTCGCATGCGTTACGACTTGGCCGATTGGAGTGAGCGTGCAAGGCTTGGATATGCGCGATA
>CBETWC010000267.1:0-3135 GCA_965539925.1 uncultured bacterium | reverse complement strand
TCGCCTTCTACGCCCTGTGGCTCCTCGTCTAGAACGTCCTCCCTTCAGGGAGGACGACTTGTCTCAGCCGTCAGCCCCTCCTGACACCGCTATTTGAGGGCTTCGGCGATCTCGGTGAGGATGGTGGGGTCGTCGATGGTTGCGGGCATCTTCCAGTCACGGCCGTCTGCGATGCTGCGCATGGTGCCTCGGAGGATCTTGCCTGAGCGGGTCTTGGGCAGACGATCGACGACGATCGCCCTCTTGAACGCTGCCACTGGGCCGATCCGGTCCCTGACCATCGCGACAAGCTCAGCCTCCACATCGCTCGCCTCGCGATCGACTCCGGCCTGGAGAACAACGAACCCAACAGGCAGCTGCCCCTTCAACTGGTCTGCAACACCGATGACGGCGCACTCGGCGACTTCAGGATGATCGGAGAGGACCTCCTCCATTGCACCGGTCGACAGGCGATGTCCAGCAACGTTGATGATGTCGTCGATACGACTCATGATGTAGACGTACCCGTCCTCATCCATGTAGCCAGCGTCTGACGTCAGGTAGTACCCCGGGTTACGACGAAGGTAGGAATCGACGAATCGATCGTCCGCATTCCACAACGTGGGTAGCGCTCCCGGCGGAAGCGGCAGCTTGACCATGATCGCTCCGATCTGTCCAGGTTCACACTCGTCGCCGTCATCGTTGAGAACCTGAACGTCGTACCCGGGCACGGGAACCGTCGGTGACCCGGGTTTGATCGGGAACACCTCGATGCCCACAGGATTCGTGACCATCGGCCACCCACTCTCCGTCTGCCACCAATGGTCGATGACGGGCACACCCAGCTTCTCTGTTGCCCATGCGAGTGTGTCCGGATCACACCGCTCCCCTGCAAGGAACAGCATCCGGAAGTGCGACATGTCGTACTGCTCGATGTACACAGCTCCCGGGTCATCCCGTTTGATGGCACGAAACGCCGTCGGAGCGGTGAAGAGAACATTGACCCCATGCTCCGAGATGACCCGCCAGAATGCTCCG
This sequence comes from uncultured bacterium, assembly GCA_965539925.1. GTDB lineage: Bacteria > Actinomycetota > Acidimicrobiia > Spongiisociales > UBA5794 > B3-G11. The sequence goes on along the minus strand of CBETWC010000267.1, from coordinate 2,118 downwards.
GGGTCAGGAGTTCCCACTGGTTTGCCTTCGTACATGACGGTTGTGCACCCGTGAAGAAGCGGGGCATACACGATGTATGAGTGCCCAACGACCCAGCCGACATCCGAGGCGGCCCAGTACACCTCTCCCGGGTCGACGTCGTAAAGGTTCTTCATCGACCAGGCCAGTGCAACAGCGTGGCCACCGTTGTCGCGCACTACGCCCTTTGGCTCGCCCGTTGTGCCTGATGTGTACAGGATGTAGAGAGGATCGGTGGCTGCGACCGGTACGCACAGCGCCTGTGGAGCAGCTTCCACCGCCTCCACCCAGTCGACGTCCCTGCCCTCGACCATCGAAGCCCGAACCTCGGGGCGCTGGTACATCATCACGGCGTCCGGCTTGTGCTCGGCGATGTCGATCGCTTCATCGAGCAGCGGCTTGTACTCGACGATCCGACCTGGTTCGATCCCGCAGCTTGCAGACATGATCGCTACTGGTTTCGCGTCATCGATACGTGTTGCCAGTTCCATGGCTGCGAACCCGCCGAACACAACGGAATGGATCGCTCCGATGCGAGCACACGCAAGCATTGCCATTGCGGCCTCGGGGATCATCGGCATATAGATGATGACGGTGTCACCCTTCTTCACCCCGAGTTCGAGGAGCGCACCCGCGACTCTGGCCACCTCATCTCGGAGCGCGCTGTACGTGTAGAACCTCTTGGTGTCGGTGACCGGGGAGTCGTAGATGAGTGCGAGCTGGCCCGCTCTGTCCCCATCTGCGTGCCGATCAAGCGCGTTGTAACACGTGTTGAGAACACCATCAGGGAACCACTGGTAGAACGGGGCGTTGGACCGATCGAGGACTATCTCAGGAGCCTTCACCCAGTCGATGAGGCCTGCAGCTTCACCCCAGAATTCCTCGGGTTGCTCGATCGAACGCTCGTACTCCACCTTGTACGTCATTGCACCCTCCCGATATCAGATCGCCGTTTTCTCCCGACACACCGAGCCTACCTACACCACAGGGCGCGCGCCTGTACGGTTTCAGGGAGAACCGACAACGACAGGTATCCTCGCGCAGACATGCGGAATGGCGTCCAACTCATCACCTATGCCGACCGCTTCGGTGGTGGCGATCTCTCGACGATTCGCGACCTGCTCAATGGACCGCTCGAGGGCGTGTTTACCGGTGTGCACGTGTTGCCCTTCTACACACCGTTCGACGGCGCCGATGCCGGCTTCGACCCTGTGGACCATCGGGTCGTAGACCCGCGCCTCGGCACGTGGGAGGACATTGCATCGCTCGCGTCCACGCACGATGTGATGGCCGACCTCATCGTGAACCACATCTCGGACGAATCACCACAGTTCAAGGACTTCCTCGCACATGGTGACAGTTCACACTTCGCAGGCATGTTCCTCGAACGAGATGCCGTGTTCCCCAACGGGGCAACAGACGATGACTTGCGGGCGATCTACAGACCGAGGCCGGGAGCACCGTTCACCGTCGTGACGATGGATGACGGGACCCGCCGAGAGATGTGGACAACCTTCACGCCACATCAGATCGACCTCAACCTGCGCAACGTCGAAGCCGCGTCCTACCTCGATGAAGTGCTCGACCGTCTTGTCGCTGCCGGAGTCAACCAGGTGCGTCTCGACGCTGTTGGATATGCGATGAAGACACAGGGCACGTCGTGCTTCATGACCGATGACACCTACCAATTCATCGGCGACGTGAGCGAGGACGTCACCGAGCGCAGAATGGTCTCCCTGCTCGAGGTCCACTCCCACCACCTCGACCAGGTACACGTGGCCAAGCGTGTGGACAAGGTGTACGACTTCGCCCTTCCACCGCTCATCCTCCATGCGCTCCACACGGGTTCGACCCGACCGCTGCGCACCTGGCTCGAGATCAGTCCGCGCAATGTGTACACGGTGCTCGATACGCACGACGGCATCGGAGTGATCGATGTCGGACCCGACGACACCCGAGATGGCCTCCTCTCCCCCAGCCAGATCGACGAACTCGTGGCCAGCATCGACGAGGCGACCGAAGGCGAGAGCTCGATGGCGACCGGCAAGGCGGCATCGAATCTGGACTTGTATCAAGTCAACTCGACCTACTTCTCTGCTC
>CBETWC010000266.1:0-3147 GCA_965539925.1 uncultured bacterium | reverse complement strand
AGAGTCAAGAGTCAAGAGTCAAGAGTCAAGAGTCAAGAGTCAAGAGTCAAGATGCCAGGTCGCTTGCTGGTGCCCGCCTCCAGAGTTCTCTCCCAACGCGAAGGAGCCGCCCCGAAGGGCGGCTCCTCTGTCTTGGTTCTGGACTCTTGATTCTAGACTCTTCGCCTAGAAGTCCGCTTCCTGGCGGAGGCCGAAGGCTGGGTGGCGGAGGCGGCTGAGGGCTTGCTTCTCGAGGGAGCGGACCCGGGTCGGGCCGAGCTCGAGGTGCTTGCCGATCTCCTCGTGGGTGCGGGGCAGCCCGTCTTCGAAGCCAACACGCTTTGACAGGATGTAGGCCTCACGGTCGGGGAGACGGTCAATGGCCTCACGGAGTGCATCGATCGTCGAGAGACGCTCGGACTCTGCAACAGGATCATCCTCATCGTCGTGGGCGACGAAGTCACCGAGCACTGCACCGTCTTCGCCGACGGGCGACTCGAGGGAGACCGAGTCAGCAACGAGCTGCGCTTCGAGCACCTGGTCCAGCTTCAGGCCGGACTCCTCGGACAGTTCCTCAGAGGAAGGCTCACGACCGAGCTCGGACAGGAGACGGTTGCGTGTTCCGTTGAGGGTGAGGAGTGTGTCGTGGAGCGAGTTCGGGAGACGAACCGTGCGTGACTTCTCAGCAACTGCACGCTGCATTGCCTGACGGATCCACCAGGTGGCATACGTCGAGAACTTGAAACCCTTGCGCCAGTCGAACTTCTCAACTGCACGGATGAGGCCGAGGTTGCCCTCCTGGATGAGGTCAACGAATTCGATGCCGTACTGGGAGCGGTAGCGCTTGGCCTGGGAAACGACCAGACGCAGGTTCGCCTGGGCGAAGCGGTCCTTGGATTCCTTGCCTCGCCGTGCGGCGCGCTCAAGCTTGACCTTTTCGGCTCCCTTGACCCCGCCTTCTGCGAGCTTCTCTTCGGCGTCACGACCAGATTCGATGGCCTGCGCGAGATCAACCTCGTCGTCAGCGGTGAGGAGTTCATGGTTGGCGATATCACCAAGGTACGTGGTGAGGCTGTCGCCAACTTCTGTGGGTGAGTATGCGGTTCGTGCTGTCATGTTGTGAATTCCTTCACATAGTCCTGCTCATGGCGGCACCGAGTGGTATTCGCGGTGCTTCCAGAGGAGGGGCGTTCTTTGGGTCGGACACCTATGAGACGCTGGGAGAGCATTCAGAGTTCCCTTGCCAGTTACGAGTGCTTGGACATCGTGAACCGACGCGCGTCGCTCAGGGGTCGAGGGCATCGTATACCAAATGTCCGATCCTGCCTAGCCCCAAATCAGAAAAGAATATACCCTGGGGGGTTTCTCACCTCGCGGGCTCGACGCGCTTCCCCCGGTGGAGGATCAGGGATGGGCTCGAGAGGACCGTGACATCGCTGTACGGGTTCCCGGGAAAGAAGACCACATCCGCTGTATTCCCGGCTGCAAGGGACGCTCCCCGCCCGACATATTCGAAGGCAGCAGTTGATGTCGCGATCGTCGCAGCCCTGTCCGAGAGTCCGTACTCGTGCAGCAGTGCCGCCTCCTTGGCGATCTGGCCGTGCGGGATCGCCAGATCGCTCCCCGCGAGGATCGTGACGCCCAGTTCCTCGGCGAGGGGGAGATTGTCGGCCATACGATCGAGTCCCTGCTTGAAGATCGTGCCACCGGTCGAATCCGGTCCGAGCGCATCGATCCAGTGCTTCTGGTTGCCGACCGTCGGTACCCACGCGCCACCTCGGGCTGCGAGTGAGCGAACATCTTCTTCGGTGAGAAAGGGCCCGTGCTCGACGGAATCCACGCCAGCGGCGACAACGTCCGATACCGCGTGGGCCATCGTGTGAACAGCCACCCTTGCACCGGCTTGATGGACCACATCCACGGCTTCGGTGAGAACATCGAGTGAGTAGTTGTTCACTGGCCCGATCCCCCGCCTCGGCCAGTCACCGACGATCTTCACCCAACCACCCTTGGTGGATGCCTTGGTCCGGACGTGCTCGACGAGACCCTCGGGCTCGACCTCGACCCCGAATCCCTTCATGTATCCGCCCTCAGGATGGATCAGCGCACCTGCGACCTGGACATACGGCCGGATGTCGGCATCGTGATCGAGTGACAGGAGGGTTGCGTCTGTGCTGCCCCCCTTGTCGAGGATGACCAGGATGCCGTTCTCCACATGGGCCCATGCGGTAACGGGGATGTTCGCCCGCATCTTGTCCTCGGTCAGTCCGGCGATGTCGCCGAGCGATGTCATCGTGAGGTGCGCATGGGCGTCAGCGAGGCCAGGGAGCGCCCAGAGGTGCGCCGTGTCGATCTGTTCGGTGACACGATCGTCCGGTTCTACGAACTGGGTTCCATCGATCGCGAGTTCGTACGGCTCGCCTTCAGGAGGCTGGATGGTGATGAGCGTGGTCATGGGGAGAACGTAGTCGGTGGTGAGTAGTAGCCGATGGGATCTGTGGGGGTATCGGATTCACCCGGCTTCGACTTCACGGGAGCTTCACGAGTCGAGACCCTGAAACTTCATCTGGTCCGGCTTTGCTACTCGCAAGACTTCCAGACAGGAGATGTGATGTCCAACAGTGTGAGAATCTCACAGCGAATCCTTCTCGGCGCGGCAGCGGTTGTTGCCGTCGTCGGAATCGGCGCCGTTGCATATGCGGCAGTCAATGAATCGACGCCGGTCCTTGCCGACGCCGCGCCAGCGGCAGCCTCGGCTCCAGCGGTGGAAACCGTCCCGGCCGCTGCCGACACGAGCGGGCTCAGCGAATCCGAAGGTGATGGGATCGTGTTCATGCGTGAGGAGGAGAAGCTGGCCCGTGATGTCTACCTGACGCTCGCCGACATCTGGGGATATTCGATCTTCACGAACATTGCATCGGCGGAGCAGACCCACATGGACTCCGTGCTTGGACTCATCGAGACGTACGGGCTGGAAGATCCTGTGGGCGACAATGCGATCGGTGTCTTCGTAAACGCTGAACTCCAACAGATGTACGAGGATCTGGTGGCACTGGGATCTGAGTCCTCAGAGGCCGCGTTCGAGGTTGGAGCCCTCATCGAGGAGGTCGACATCGAGGACTTGGCCATCTACCTCGAATCACCGGTCCCCACAGATGTGGCGACGGT
>CBETWC010000265.1:0-3150 GCA_965539925.1 uncultured bacterium | reverse complement strand
GCCCCATGGGCGTCGGTCCGCTGGGGGCATCATGAATGATCTTGGGCATACGAAACCTCTATCTCGCGGGGTGTTCAGCCAATTGTGGCAGAAGACAAGAGTCAAGAATTGAGAATCAAGAATCAAGAGCTGAGAATCAAGAATCAAGAACTGAGGTTCTGTCTTGGCTCTTTGTTCTCTAGGAGAAGCTCTCTCAGCAACCGCAGCTGCTCGAGACGTTGGGGTTCTCGATGGCGAAGCCGGCGCCCGAGAGGCCGTCATCCTTGAAGTCAACAATGGCACCGGTCACCATTGAAACGCTGTCTGCATCGACAACAACCCGGACACCGTCGGTCTCGTTCACGATGTCGGAAGCATCGATCGCGGAATCGAAGAACATGTCGTAGGCATATCCGGAACAGCCAGATCGCTTCACACCGACGCGAAGCGCCAGATCTCCATCGTTCTCAGCTTCGATGAGCTGCTTGACCTTCGCAGCAGCATTCGGGGTCAGGGTGACACCTTGCAGTTGGGCGTTGAGAGCAGTCATTCGAGCCTCCGGGGTCCAGGACGGGTTGGAACCACCATGATAGGGGAAAATCATCATCGTTTCCACGAAAGTTGGTGGAAGCATCAGGTGTCAGGCGTCAGGTGTCAGGAGGACGTCGTAATACGTCATACGTACCACGTACTACGTTTCCCCCCATGGTCACCGAAGAACAGGTCAGGGATGCGCTGAAGCACGTCATCGATCCTGAACTCCACACTGACATCGTCGATCTCGGGATGGTCGGAGACATCACGATCGAGGACGGCGTCGTACATGTGGGTATCGCGTTGACAATCGCCTCATGCCCGATGAGAGGCCAGATCGAGGCGGATGTCGACCGCAGAGTTGCTTCACTGCCCGGAGTCAACAGCGTCGACATCCACACGGGTGTCATGTCCCAGGAGCAACGGTCGACGCTCATGGAACGCGCACGGCTTACCGCCAGGAAGAACGCGACACCGACAGCCATCTCGCCCTCAACGCGAGTCATCGCGGTGAGTTCCGGCAAGGGTGGGGTTGGGAAGTCCTCCCTCAGTGTGAACCTCGCCCTCGCTGTTGCCGATCAAGGACACTCCGTTGGACTCCTCGATGCCGACATCTGGGGCTTCTCGGCGCCCCGGATGCTCGGGGCGAATGACACACGCTTGAGTGCGAACGAAGATCGCAAGATCGTGCCGACAACGGTGCAAGGGATCCACCTCGTTTCGACAGGTCTCCTCCTCGAGGACGAGGACACAGCCCTCATGTGGCGGGGGATGATGCTCACCAAGGCTGTGGAACAGTTCCTCAACGACGTTGCCTGGCCAACGGATCTTGGGTACCTCATCATCGACATGCCCCCCGGGACGGGCGATGTGCAGATGGCCCTCGCTCGGTTACTCCCCCAGGCTGAGATGGTCGTGGTCACCACGCCACAACTCGCGGCGCAGAAGGTCGCAGCGCGGGTGGCTGACATGGCACGCCGTTCCCACATGCCGATCATCGGCGTCATCGAGAACATGGCCGGGTTCACCACCGATCAGGGGGACCACTATGAGATCTTCGGGTCGGGCGGTGGAGCGAACCTCGCCGATGACCTCGGTGTCGAGCTCCTCGGTTCTGTTCCCGTCGACCCCCATGTCGCTTCAGGTGGTGATACTGGGGAGCCGGTGGTCAAAGCTCAACCTGAGGGCCCCGCAGGCTCCTCCATCATCAGTGTGGCAACCCGCATCACTGAGATCCTCCCACCCCTCCAACTCGACTCATGCATCGGAAGGCTCTCCGCCCTGTAGCTCACTACTCGCCCACGGGCCAATCCTCGACATCGACTTCCTGCATCGGGAAGTCTGCCGGATTCCCGGTGGCAAGACTGGCTCCCACACGTTGCGTTGCTGCGGCGATCAAACAATCGGCTTGGTGCAACGTCACGCCCCTTTCTGCATACTGCCGACGCCAGTCCCCGGCCATCATCGCAGCCTCTCGGTCGATCGGAGCCAGGCGCAGCGCGTCGACCAGCCGAGACGTCGTCTCATGTTCATCCGGTCGAATCCCTCGCCAAAGCTCCTCGATGCTGATGGGTGTCACCCACAGTTGGACACGAGATCTCCGAAGGGATCTGATTCGTCCGGCAGCCGGATAGCCGCGCAGGACGTCAATCAACACAGTCGTATCGAGGACAATTCTGTTGGTCATCCAATCCTTCTCGCATCGGAACGTTGTTCGCGGACCCAACTCGCCGCGTCAGCATCCCACGCGTGTTCACTGCCTTCGAGGCTTCCGAGAGCGGCCTCTATGTCGTCCCACCGCGCATCGTCGTCGATTGCACGTCTGAGGACGCCAGCGATGAACTCAGAGCGTCGTCGCTCGCCGGCCCTGCGGTCGATTTCTGCTACGAGGTCATCGTCAAGAAGGATGTGTAGTCGCATACAGTCAACATATCACACGTTAAGTCACACATCTAGGCCCACGCATAGGTTCAGCCGCAGAGTGCTTTCACCAGGGGATAGGGATTGATCCAGTCGCTGCCGGGTGGCGCGAACTGGAAGTGGAGATGAGGTGCGGAGTATGAAGCGTTCCCGCTCGATCCGTTGAAGCCCACGAGATCACCAACGGTCACCGAGATTCCACCTTTGATCCCTGGCGCAAGGGCATCGAGGTGGGCGTAGTAGTACCGATTGCCCGAGATCCCTGTCAGGTAGATCGAGATACCTCCGAGCGAACTGCTTGACGTTCGGGTGATGGTCCCGGATTCGATCGCAACGAGTGGGGCCCCACGGGCAGCCATCATGTCGACGCCTTTGTGCGTGCGACCACCGGATCGGGGCGCTCCCCATGTGTCAGCAAAACTCGTTGCTGCATTGACAGGGCACGTCTTGCCATCGGTAACGACAGGAGGAGGCGCTGACGGCTGTGTCGTCGTGGTGGCGACAGTGGTCGTTGTGGACGAAGCAGATGTAGTGGTTGTGGTTGAGGCTGACGCTGCTGTCGTCGTCGTGGTAGCGGCTGCAGCAGTTGTTGCAGTGGCGATGGTGGTCGTGGTCGACGTCGCCTGGCGAGCCGCTTCTTCAGCTGCTCGGCGGGCTTCCTCCTCCCGACGCTTCCTCTCTTCCTCTGCCTTGCGGCGCTTCTCCTCTTCCTGCTTC
>CBETWC010000264.1:0-3157 GCA_965539925.1 uncultured bacterium | reverse complement strand
CCGAGCCAGTTGGTCCAAATCGTGCTCGGGGATCCCTCCGGCGACGCTGGAAGATTGGCGATCCTTGTCAACATCAGCTCGTTCACCTATGCCCTCTTCGCTGCGGCCGGGATCGCGTTCGCTCTCCTCATCAGGCGAATAGAACGTTCGTCGCGGGTCTGAAACGCTGTCAGTAGACGACCAGAGTCCCTACCTTTCCGTCGAGCTTGTGAAAGCTTTCACAAATAGAATTCTGTCGAGCGGGTCGCATTTCTCTCTCCTTCCTTCCCCCCTGCTGACCGGCGAAGACAGAATGACGGTCGGAAAACGGTCCCACCCGCCCCCGGTCGTCTTGACTGCCCCGACTGATCCCCCTCAGTCGGGGCAGTCGCTTTTGAGAGCAAAGAGCAAAGACCAAAGAACAAAGAAGGATTCCGTCTTGCAGCGAGCGCCAGCGAGTGGTCTTTGTTCTTTGCTCTTTTACGAATACAGCCCGAGACTGCTGAGGAGATCCAGGAGTTGTTGGCCTGAGATGCCGCCGCGTTGGATGTGGGCGACCTGTCCTTCTGGCGTGTAGATGACGGTGAGCGGCATGCCTCTTGCTCCGAACGTGTCAACCGACAGACCGGACTGATTCCGTCCACCGATGTCCCGAGCGATGGGCCACTCCCCTGTGATACCCCACTTGTCTGCATCGCCTCCGCCGCGACCGTTGTCCTGTGAGTTGATGCCGATGAAGTTGACCTCGTCGCCAATGTTCTTGCTCACAGCGAGGAAATCAGGGATTTCCCGTTCGCATACGGTGCACCATGAGGCGAAGAACACCGCAACGGTTGGCTCTCCGCTGAAGTCCGAGAGCGCGTACCGGCCCTCGCCGACCAGCGCCGGTAGATCCCACGCCTCTGCCTCGGTTGATCCAACATCTGGTTCAGGCCAAGTGGCCACGAGCAGGACAACGACACCGAGAGCGAGTGCGCCAGCAATGATCCAATTGCGGACCAACTTCTTCTTGCGGGCCTGTTCCTGGCGCGCCTGTTGCTCGGCGCGTTTCTTCCCCTGCTGAGTCTTTGTGTTCTTTGTCATGGCGCCTCCAACCGAGAAGAACACATCCCGATTCCCCAGGTCGATGCAATTGTCCGTATTCCGACACAATCTGCGAAGGTCCGAGTCTCCGTTCTCAACCGTTACTTCCGGTGTACCGTCTGGTGCGAAGCGGAAAGCGAAGGTGGTCCATGCGCTCAATCGAAACCAACGGCGTCAGGTTGGCCGTCGACGATCAGGGCGCAGGTGAGGCCGTTGTCCTCCTCCACGGGTTCCCAGAACTTGCATACTCGTGGCGTCACCAGATTCCTGCCCTCGTCGACGCTGGATACCGAGCAATCGCATTCGACCAACGTGGCTACGGCGCATCCTCCAAGCCGGACTCCGTCACCGACTACTCGTTGTCCCACCTCGTTGGCGATGTGGTTGGACTCCTCGACCGATTGGGAATCGAGACGGCAACCCTCGTCGGCCATGACTGGGGCAGCATCGTTGCCTGGACGACCTCTCTTGTACATCCTGACCGGGTTTCGAGAGTCGTCTCGCTCAACGTTCCCTATCGCGGGGCATGCATCGGATTTCCGACGACGGATGTCATCCGAGAGAAGCTCGCGGATCGATTCGGTTACGTGCTCATGTTCCAGGACGAGGAAGTCGTCGAAGCGATGTTCAACGCGGATCCGCAGGCGTGGCTCAAGGGGATCTATCCGGTGATCGCCGCTGACAAGGACTTCCTCGCGGACGACGAATTCGCCGTGTTCCTCGAGGCGTTCAGCGATGGGGGGATCACTGGCCCGGTCAACTGGTACCGGAACATCGATGCCAATGCTGCTGCATACGCTGACTACATGGATGCCCCGATCTCGCAGCCGACTCTCATGATCGCAGCTGATGCCGATCCGGTACTGCCGGTGAGTCTCACCAAGGGCATGGACCGGTGGATCTCGGATCTGACGACTGTTGTCGTCGAGGGTTCAGGCCACTGGACTCAGCAGGAACAACCAGGTGCTGTGAACGCGGCCCTCCTCAACTGGCTTGATCGGACATCGTGATGCGCACACTCCGCGATTGGATCTTCTCAATCCCGACGGCGATCGCGTTCGGCCTGTCACTTGTCGTGTTCGACGTGGCTGGCCGAATCGCCCTTCTCTTCGGCCTACGGCCCTTCGAATGGACAATGGCGGCGCTCCAGCGGACATTGCTCGCCGTGTTCCGACTCTCCAATGTTCGATTCGAGGTCGAGGGGCTCGATCGTTTCGATTCCGCCGGTGGCTATGTGTTCGTGTCGAATCACCAGAGCATTTACGACGTCCCGATCTTCGGAGGAATCCTCGTCAGGAACTTCCCCAAGTACGTTGCCAAGCGGTCTCTTGCGAAGGGCATTCCGTCGATCAGCCTGAACCTGCGACGGGGCGCCAATGCCCTCATCGATCGTGACGACCGTGAGCAGGCGATGGAAGCGATCACCGAGATGGCAGCGAATTGCCAGAGCCGAGATGTGTCGGCGGTGATCTTCCCTGAAGGCACGCGCTCGCGTGACGGGTCCCTCGGAACCTACCGGGTCGGTGGCATCGCGGCGCTCATGGGGGGCGCACCGGATCTTGAGATCGTCCCAACTGTCATCGACGGCTCATGGAAGGTGTTCCAGAAGAACATGTTCCCTGTTCCGTTTGGTACGCGGGTCAGGGTTGCGTTCGGAGATCCGATTCCTCGCAGTGGCGACGATGATCCTTCCGCGGTCATCGAGCAGTGCCGCGAGTGGTCGACTGAAGTGATGGCGCGCTGGAGTGAAGGTTCGGGAACCGCTACCTGATATCCTGCGCCCATGGAAGAAGTACGCATTGGATTATTCATCGACTACGAAAACCTCGCGATCGGAGCGAGGGAAGACCTCGGAATAGCGTTTGATTTCCGTCCAATTGCCGATGCTCTTGCCGAACGCGGCCGCGTTGTCGTGCGCAAGGCATACGCCGATTGGACGTACTTCAACGACGATCGCCAGATGCTGGTTGACAACCACGTCGAGATGATCGAGATCCCCCAGCGCAAGGGCACTGTGAGGAAGAACGCCGCCGACATCAAGATGGCGGTTGACGCGATCGAGCTCGCCTTCGAGCGCGACTACATCACGGCCTTC
>CBETWC010000263.1:0-3164 GCA_965539925.1 uncultured bacterium | reverse complement strand
CGGTCGCGGACCAGAACGTGGCCGCGACATCGCCGTCCGGCTCGACCTGGACCTTCATGATGCGGCCTTTGGTACCGAACAGGACGTTTCATTCACCACCCGAGTGACCTGTGGAACATGTGACGGTTCTGGCTCGGAACCCGGCCACACTCCCATTACCTGCTCCCGATGTGACGGTCACGGACGGGTGCAGGCTGCAAGGCAGACGCTCCTCGGAACGATGATGTCGGTGATGGACTGTCCTGACTGTTCGGGGACTGGACAGCAGATAGATCATCCGTGCGCGGAGTGCCACGGTGAGGGCAGGATCAGAGGCGAACGCGAACTCACCGTCGAGGTTCCCGAAGGTGTCGACACAGGTACGAGGCTCAGGCTCAACCAGAAGGGTGGTGCCGGTCAGCGTGGCGCACCCGCAGGTGATGTCTATGTCGAGATCCGTGTCAAGCCAGATGATCGTTTCCAGCGAGTCGGCGATGACCTCCACCACCGCGTGTCTGTCGGATTCACAGAGGCGACTTTCGGAACCGACTTGGAGATTCCTCTGCTCGAAGGCGATACAGAGTTGATTGAGGTACCGGCCGGTACTCAGCCAGAGACGGTGTACCGCATCGGCAAGCGAGGCATGCCCCGGCTGCAGAGGCGGGGGAGGGGCGACCTGCTCGTCCATATCGAAGTAGCGGTACCAACCGATCTCGATGACGACGCCGAGGAGGCGCTTCGCTCGTACGCCGACCTCAGGGGCGAGCGGCCATCCCACAAGAAGCGTGGCATCTTCCGGCGATGAAGCATCGGCCCCACCTCTGGATCGAACGTCCGTGGGCGGGGGCCAAGCTCGACCTACTGGACGACGCGTCTCGCCATCTCACGAAGGTGCTCCGATTCCCTGTCGGGGAAGCGGTGACATACACCGACGGTGAAGGCATCAGCGGCACCGGGACGTGGACCGGTTCCGCGATCGAGCGGGGCGAAGAAGTGGAGATCCAGCGCCAGGTACCCCTCGTCACGCTTGCTGTGGCTGCTCCGAGATCAAAGGATCGGCAGCGGTTCATCGTTGAGAAGGCACAAGAGCTTGGCGTGGAGCGATTGGTTTGGTTGTCGACCGACTACGGCCAGGGCCGACCGATATCTGAGGCGAAGATGTCTGCATGGGCGCGGGGCGCACTCGAGCAGAGCAGGGGTGCGTGGCTGACTGAACTCGACCGAGACGTATCTCTGTCAGAGTTGCCCGATGCCATCGTGCTCGATGCCGATGCGCGCGACTCACTTGCATCGCTCCCCATCGGCCCCGACGTGACCCTCGCCATAGGCCCCGAAGGCGGCTTCTCCAGTGCTGAACTCGAGTCTGCTTCCGTGCTCGCCTCCCTCCCAACAAACATCCTGCGCACCGACACCGCCGCCATCGTCGCAGTCACAACCGTCCTTCTCCCCTGACACCTGACACCTGATTCTTCTTCTTCTCTGGCTGATAGCTGACAGCTGATAGCTGATGGCTGATGGCTCCCTTCTGGCTGACAGCTGATAGCTGACAGCTGATAGCTCCCTTCCTTCACAAGCCCTTGCCACTCTGGGTAGCGTGGCGGTATCATGGAGTTGCGACCAGTGGCGGAGGAGGAGAAGGGGATGGAGTACAGCGTGCGAGTCGGGGAACGGCTCAGATCGATCAGACTCCAGCGCGGTATGTCGCTTCAGGACGTACATCGCGCCACGGCGGGTGAATTCAAGGCGGCCGTTCTCGGCGCCTATGAGCGCGGCGAGCGCAGCCTCTCGCTTCCGAGGCTGAAACGTCTCGCTGGCCACTACGAGGTTCCCGTCAGCCAACTGCTTCCGGAGGAGGACACATACAACATCGTGCCGATCTCCGAGGGTGGTGTGACCATCGATCTCAGTCGCGTGGAGGCGCTGGACGATGAGACCGGTCGAGTTGTGGAACGGTTCCTCCAGCGGATCCAGGTCCAGCGGCAGGACTTCAATGGCAAGGTGCTGACGATCAGGGCGTCCGATGTGGCGACACTCTCGATGATGCTTGATGTTTCGGACGTCGACCTCGTCGGGAGACTGCGGCGAGAGCCGACCACACGCTGAGTAGTCGCCCACACAAGGAACCCTTTGCTACAAGGGGTGTACCGATATACTCGCGTCATTCGCATGGCGCTACCCACAAGCCGAGCCAGGAACAGCGAGGAGCTAGGCATTGACCTACCCCCCCGATACTGAAGCACGGGTGCGCGTTCCCTCCAATCACCTGATGGTTGAACTATTGGGTCCGAGGGACGTGCATCTTCGACGCGTCGAAGATGCGTTTCCTGGTGCACGCCTCGTAACTCGCGGAAACGAGATAGATATCACAGGCGATGGGCGAGAGATCGCTCTCACGCACACCGTATTGGACGAACTCCTCGTTCTGGTCCAGGAGGGTCAGAGCCTCGACGCGGATCGCGTCGATCGAGTCATCGACATGGTGAAATCCGACGTTCCGAAGCCTTCCGGTGTGTTCACCGATTCGATCTCGGTCGGCCGGGGCAAGGTTGTACGCCCGAAGACCCTCGGCCAGAAACGGTACCTCGACTCCATCAGGGAGAACACGCTTGCATTCGGTATCGGCCCTGCAGGCACAGGCAAGACATACCTCGCCATGGCTGCAGCCGTCGAAACGCTCCTCACCGGAGGTGTTCGCCGAATCATCCTTTCGAGGCCAGCAGTTGAAGCGGGGGAGAGGCTCGGGTTCCTTCCCGGTGACCTCGCCGCGAAGGTCGATCCCTACCTCAGGCCGCTCTATGACGCCCTCTACGAGATGCTCGGCCCTGAACAGACCGGAAGGCTCATGGAACAGGGGACGATCGAGATCGCCCCTCTCGCCTACATGCGCGGACGCACTCTCAACGATGCCTTTATCGTCCTCGACGAGGCTCAGAACACGACCCCCGAGCAGATGAAGATGTTCCTCACCCGCCTCGGCTTCAACTCCAAGATGGTGATCACAGGCGACGTGACCCAGATGGATCTCGGAGACGGCCGTCCCTCCGGGCTCAAGGTCATCCGACGTGTCCTTCACGGAGTCGACGGTGCAGGCTTTGTCGAACTGACCGGTGATGACGTTGTCCGCCACAGGATCGTTGCTGCCATCGTTCAGGCCTACGCGAGGTACGAGGCAGAGCGGAAGGACC
>CBETWC010000262.1:0-3168 GCA_965539925.1 uncultured bacterium | reverse complement strand
ACTCCACCGGTGCCCCAACCGATGCCAGCGACAAGGATGAGGATCCAGTAGCGAGAGAGCATGAGCCGCAGCCTATCGGCAGCGCGCTCAGCGTTCGTCTTCAGTCGTCAGTCGTTCGTCGTTGCGCGTCATGATCTTGGACAGGCCCTCGCTGAAGTCGGTACGTCCTGAGAACAGGTCGCTTCCGTGCAGGACGATGTCGCGACCGAAGCGTTCCCGTAGATCGTCCACCGACCGGTCAAGGGCATCGGACTCCAATTCGTCTGGTGTTCCGCCACCGAGTGCATCTTCGTCGACGCCGAGAGCGAGCTGAATGGGCTCGTTCACACCGAGACCCGTGGCGGCGACCGAGAGCAGGGTCGTCTCGTGCTTCGGATACTCGTCGAGGACCTTCTGCAGCAACGGCTTGGCGATTTCGACGATGGCACCCGTCGAGGCTGTTGGGGCCGGAACAGTTGCCGACCGAGTCACAGAAGTCAGGTCGCCGAACCGCACCTTGACCGTGACGGTACGCGCAGATCGACTCTTCTTGCGCAGTCGCGACGCCACGCGGTCTGTGAGCCGCTGAAGAATCGGGAGCAGCTCGTCCATCGACCGGATCTTCGGACCCATGGCACTCTGGGCGCTGAGCGATTTCGCCTTGTGCGTCCTCTCCACCGGGCGAGGATCCTTGTTGTTCGCGAGAGCATGGAGATGGCTCGCTGCCCCCGGGCCGAGCATCGACTTGAGTGCCCTCGAGGATGTCTCGGCGATGTCCCCAATGGTCTCGATTCCCATCTCGTTCAGCTTTCGCTTCGTGACGGGTCCGACACCCCACAGGTAGGAGACGGGGAGCGGATGGAGGAACGCAAGTTCCTCACCGGGCTGAACCACGATCAGGCCGTCCGGCTTTGCGACCTGGCTCGCGATCTTCGAGAGAAACTTGCGTGGAGTCACTCCCACCGACACGGCAAGGCCTGTCTGTTCCCGTACATCGAACCGTATCTGTCGGGCGATATCCGCCGGCGTTCCGAAGAGGTGCACCGACCCGGTGACATCCATGAATGCCTCGTCTATCGAGAGCGGCTCGACCATGGGCGTGTACGACTCAAAGATCTTGAACACGGTCTTCGAGTAGCCGGTGTAGGCACCGAAAGTGCCCTCGACAACGATGAGTTGTGGGCAGCGCGCCCTGGCATCAACGAGCCGCATCCCGCCACGGACCCCGAAGTCCCTCGCCTCGTAGGTGCACGACAGCACAACTCCCCCACCAACAGCAACAGGCTTCCCCGCGAGCGAAGGGTCCTCGAGCACAGCGACTGCGGCATAGAAAGCATCGAGGTCGGCATGCAAGATCCCGGGTACGTCCATGACTACATGGTCGCACACGGGTATGACGTAGTACGTAATACGAAGTACGTACTACCGATCGCTTGCGATTGCTCCGGCGATCATCCGGCCGATCGTCGCATGCCCTGCAGCATTGGGGTGGGGCCAACCGGCCCAGTCCTGGGTGGTGATGGCACCCTCGATGTCTATCCAGGTTGCCTCGGGGCCCAGACCTGCTCGGATCGAGCTGTGCAGGTTGTCCAGCGCTTCACCAAGCTCTTCGGTGCACTCCGGACCGATCGGACTCCACCCTGGCGCAAGCCTGGTTCCGACAATGTCGTGGTAACCGGTCCAGTACACGCTTGCGTTGGTCTCTTCGCGCACGGTTCTCACAATCGTCCGTGTGTTGCGAGCGATCGACGGTCCGGTCTCCTCGATGTTCCAGGTCTCATGCAGTGCAAGGTCACACGCTTTGCGGTCACCATCCTTGGTGATGGACAGCGCCGTGTCCTTCGTGAGATCGACAATCACATCAGTCCAGTTCGTCGTGTTGATCCCTGCCGTGATCACAGCGACGTTCCAAGTATCGCCCTTCGCCAAAGCGTCGATCTGATCGACCTGACTCGCGTGGGTCGTCCCGCATGAGTCGTCACCACCCGAGAGCATGTTGACGACGCCCGCGCCAGCCCATGCAATGTTGGTGTACGTGGGCTCCCAAGCCTGGGGAAGGTGATCTGCAATCTCCTCCGCAACGGTTCGACCGTACGAGTAGTCGTCGTCACGACACGTTGAATCACCTGTGAACCACTGACGGGTGTACCCGGAGGCGATCGAATCCCCCGCGACAATGATGTGCGGCACACTCGGGGTAGTGCCCTCCCACACCTCATACCAATCTGATGCGTTGTTGTGGATATCGACGGCCCGAACCTCCAGGGAGAAATGTGCGTCAGGCCGAATCGATGCATAGCTGACGCGCGTCGCATCAGCGCTCATCGTACGAGCCATCCCGGTTCCCGTTCCGTTCCACCGGTACTCATACCGGGCGACGGCGTCGTTGTCCGTGGCATCGATGTCGACGCGAGCCTCGAGGAGGGGATCCAGGGCTCGAGGCGGTTGCAGGACTGCCGAGTAGATGACAGGTCGCGTGTCTCCATCAGGGAGAAGTGCTAGAACCGGCCGAACAAATGCCCCCGCCGGCGCGGCGAACAGCACCGCGAAAAGGGCGGCGATGGAGAAGACGATCCTCAGACGTTCGGCCATGGTTAGAAACCTACCGGGCAAACGACGTATTGGAGGCCTGAGGAAGAAGTCAAGAGGGCCATTTCGGTGCCGATACAGACGGATGATGAAGAGAACTGCGATCGCGACACTGGCTTCTGCCGTTCTGCTCGTGACTCTCGCCACCCCAGCACTCGCCGACGTCGAGGGCAAGGTGAAGATGAAGTCGAGCAGGATCGCGACTGTCGTCGAAGGCAGCGCCGGATGGGTGCAGATCGTGTGGCAGGCCGAACGTGCCGACATAACTGACTTCCGAGTCACCGCATCGGCGAAGACGGGTGGTGTCGAGGTCTCATACCCGGAGAACACCGGCACCTACAGCAGCCTGATGGATGACGCGACGCTGTCGGACGGCGAGATGGACTTCACCTCTCTCTACATCTCCGCTCCCTACGACATTGGAAACGTGCTTCTCAAGATCAACGCATCGTGGGTCGAGAACGGGAAGTCCAAGACCAAGGACTACACCGTCACGGTTCCCATCGCGAAGTTCAGCGGTGAAGACATTGCCCAGGCAACTGAAGATGCCGGAGAAGTGACCACTGCTTCACCGGCTTGGCTGGGTGTTCAGTGGACCGG
>CBETWC010000261.1:0-3176 GCA_965539925.1 uncultured bacterium | reverse complement strand
GGCCGCCATCGACGCCGCCCGAGCTGCCCTCGTGATTCTTGACTCTTGATTCTTGATTCTCAATTCTTGACTCTTGCTTACATTCATGTAATTCACTCTGGTAACCTCTAGCAACGTGAAACTAAAGCATTTGACACTCAGGGGGTTCAAGTCGTTCGCGGATCGTACGCGCCTTGACTTCTCATCTGGCGTGAACGTTGTCGTTGGGCCGAACGGTGCGGGCAAGTCCAACATCCTCGACGCCCTCGCGTGGGTCATGGGAACCCAAGGCACGAAGTCGCTTCGCACGGACAGGATGGAAGATGTCGTCTTTGCCGGAACGGCCACACGTCCGGCCTTGTCGCGCGCTGAGGTGTCGCTGACGTTCGCGAACGACGATGAGGTCATGCCGCTGGACCTGGCCGAGATCACCATCACGCGAAGGCTGTTCAGGGATGGGACGTCCGAATACGAGTTGAACGGTGTCTCTTGCCGACTGCTCGATATCCAGGAATTGCTGTCCGACGGCGGTATCGGTCGTCACCAGCATGTCCTCGTGAGCCAGGGGCAGGTGGGCGACGTGCTCAACGCACGCCCCGAGGATCACCGGGCAGTGATCGAGGAGGCCGCTGGTGTCACGAAGCATCGAAGTCGCAGGGATCGAGCGGATAGACGACTCGAGCGGACGGATCACGATGTAGAGCGGCTCAATGACATCCTCGCCGAGAAGAAGCGGGCAATGCGGCCGCTCAAGCGTCAGGCGAACGCTGCGAATCGATACGACTCCGTGAGGGATGAAGCCCAAGCTCTGCGGCTCTGGCTCGGAGGAGAGGAACTCAGGGGCATAGCCGTGCGTCAGAAATCCGCCACGATCGAGCGTGACCGGGCCGCGCAGACACGTGAGGCATCAGATGCCGAACTCGAGTCGCTGCGTGAGGCGCTGAAGATGTTGCGCGTCAACGCTGGTTCCGTCGGAGAAGGTTTGGAGAGAGACACCGCAGCTGCAGCGCGCCTCGAGACCGCACGAGAGCGCCTCAGACGGATTTCCGTGGTATCGCGAGAGAGATCCCAAGCCATTGCAGCGCGGCTGGAAGGTGCCGACGAGCGGCGCGAAGACCTCGAACTCGAACAGCAGCAGCTCGAATCCGATATCGGGTCTGCAGCAGCTCAGGAGCAGACCGCCAGCGATGAAGCTGAGCGCAGGGAGACTGCTCTGGCGGCGCTCGAAGACGAGGAGAGATCCCTTGCTGAACAGATCCAGCTACCAGCCGAGGGCGTCGTAGCGAATCTGAGAGGAGACCTCAGAGCACTCGAGACGGCTGACCGCCGCGACACGGCCGAGAGAGATCAGACGGCCTCGCGTGTCGAGGTTGTGGACGAACGGATCGCCGAAGAAACTTCCGAGCTCGAGCGCCTGGGCGATTCGATCAAGTCCACCGATGCCGAGGTAACGGTGTTGGGCGATGCCTACTCGGCAAAGAAGGCAGTGAGGATCGAGTCGGAGACGGCTTGGCAGACGGCCGACGACAAGCGTACGGACCACCGATTGGAGGTTGCCGGCGCCCGTGCACGCGTCGAGGCGCTCGTCGCTGCACTTGATGGCCTTGTTGACGAGGAGTCGCTTGCGATTGCAGCCGAGTCTGCCGGTGTCGTCGGTGCTCTTGCACCAAGACTCGATGCGCCTCCTGAAGTTGCCGCGGCCGTCGATGCAGCCCTTGGCTCATGGAGTGAAGCTCTTGTGGCATCGGACGCATCCTCGTTGCAGGGAGCCGTCGACGCGGTCAAGAGGAATGGGAGCGGTGGCGTCTCCCTGGTTGTCACCTCCGGCATCACCCAGTCAGACGTGTCAGCGGTTGCTGCCCGGTTCGGAGTCGATGTGCTCGTTGATCTCCTCGGCCCCGATGCGGACAGGAGCCTCGCCCAGAGCCTGATTGGTGATGTTGTGCTGGTGCAGGGCTGGAAGACGGGCTGGCAGGTTGTCAGTGAGGCGCCGACAGTACGCGCCGTGACACCAGAAGGTGATCTCATCACGAGGCAGGGCATGACCATTGCTCAGCCCGATGGAGCCGGGCCCGCCGCACTCGAGGCTGCGCGTGTGCTGCTTGAGGTTGCCGAGCGTGATCTTGCCCGCTCAGAGAGTCACGCTACTGCGACAAGACGTTCGTTCGACGTCGCAGCCGACGCCGAGAGGGTTTCCCTCGAAGGCCTTGAGGCGGCCGAGGCCATGCTTGCCGGATTCACAGAAGCCCTCGGATTGGTCGATCGAGCAAAGGCTGCCTCCAGCTCTGAACGTGGCCGCCTCGATCAACGTCTCGAAGCTCTGGCTGAGGCGGCTGCCGACCGCTCCGACCGCATCTCCCAGTTGCGTGAGAGGGTCGCGGAATTCGAAGGTGAAGAAGCTGTGCGCCAAGCCGCGTGGGACGCCTTGAACAAGAGGCGAGAAGAGGTTGCTGCGCGCCGTGACGAGGCAAGACGGTCGCGAGAGCAGGCAGCGGCAGATCTTGCATCCGTTGTCGAGCGCCGCAGGATGACGGAACGCCGCCTCACCGCCGTATCCGCGGAACTGTCACAACTTGTTCTTGTACCTGAGACGGATGGTGATGTTGACCGCCTGAGGGGAATCCGATCGAGAGCCGAGAAGGCGATCGAGATGGTCTCCGATCACATCTCATGTCTGCGCGATCGACAGCGAGAGATGCGCGGAAAGCTCGGCAACGCCAACAAAGAGCTGTCTGATGCCGAGAACCGCAGGGAGGAGCTTGAACGCACAAGCCGCACCGTGGGCGATCAGCTCGCTGCCTTGGAGGTCGAGCTTGCTGAGCTTGCGGTTCGCCACGAGGCGTCCTGCGAGGCGTTGCGCCGAGAAGCCGACGCCACACCGGAACAGGCGAAGTCCGCTCCCGCCCCGGAGCTTGGGGAGGACGTGGATCCGCGTCAGCGTCTCGAGAGCCTGCAGGCCGATCTGAAGCGCATGGGCCCGATCAACCCGCTCGCCGCCCAGGAGTATGCCGAGATCGCCGCAGAGGCTGAGGAGCTCGAAACCCAACTCGCAGACCTCAACGAAGCCCGCCAGGAGCTGCGCAAGGTGATAACCGCCCTCGATGAGAAGATGGTGACGCTCTTCCTCGAGGCGTTCGAAGAGATCTCTGAGTTCTACTCAGAGAACTTCTCCCTTGTGTTCCCGGGCGGCAATGGCA
>CBETWC010000260.1:0-3181 GCA_965539925.1 uncultured bacterium | reverse complement strand
TCTTGTGGACATGCCTGATGCAGACACCGCGATCATCTCGACGGGCAGCCAGGGAGAGCCTTTCGCTGCTCTGTCACTGATGGCTGCCGGTGAGCATCGTTTCGTATCCCTCAGCGAGGACGACACGGTGATCATCTCCGCTACTCCGATTCCGGGAAATGAGACACGGGTATCGAGGGTCATCAACAACCTGTATCGGACCGGTGTCTCCGTCTTCCACGGTCTCAACACGCACGTGCACGTATCAGGTCATGCTGCAGCCGAGGAGTTGAAGACCTTCTACAACGCGGTCCGTCCGGACGCACTCGTGCCTGTTCACGGCGAGTACCGCCACATGGTTGCCAACGCGGCACTCGGCAGGGAGATGAATATCCCTGAGGTCGAGGTCTGCGAAGACGGCGATGTCGTCGTCTTGGAGGATGGCGAGATGCGTGTCGAACGCGGTGCCATCCCTGCCGGGTATGTATATGTCGACGGCACCGAGGTCGGGGGAGCAGACAGCATCATCCGCGACCGGAGGCATCTGGCTGACGACGGTGTCCTCATCGTCACGATCGGTGTGAACTTCTCCACCGGGGAGATCTTGATCGGTCCCGACGTCGACTCTCACGGGGTCACGACGGATGACGATGATCTGCATGCGGTCATCAGGGAGCGCGTCGAGCAGTCCGTGGCGTCGATGGAACACCCGATCGATCCCGATCATCTCCGCACCCGCGTACGCAATTCCGCAACGCGGGCGGTCAAGAAGGCGGTCAAACGTCGCCCGGTGGTCCTGCCCGTCGTTATTGAGATTTAGGGCGTTCATCGTTCATCGTTTGGCGTCCTGCGTTGCGATCGAGAACAGTCCACCGACGAACATCGAGTCGTCGAACTACAGCGCTGTAACTCTCCGCGCGAGAATTCGCGCGGATGGTGGTTTGTTCTGAGCGAAATCTGGGGTACAGTTCATATCCCATGGCTACACGCACGACTGCGAGTAGGGCCACGGGGCGGAGTACCGCAAAGAGAAGACAGAAAAAGCTGCCGCTCACTATGAGGGCCGCCTCCGCGCTGGGGGCCATCCCACGGAAGATCGGCGAACATCTCGGAGACCACAAGGCTGACGTGTGGGGGATCGTCCTCATCGCTGTTGGTGTGCTGGTCCTTCTCTCATTCTTCGAACTCGCCGGACCATTCGGTACAGGCTCTTCAACAATCGCCAGGCTGCTGTTCGGTGTGTGGGCCTTCGTCGTACCTCTTGCCCTTGTTATCGCCGGGCTTTCGCTGATCGGCGTGATCGGCGGCGATGAGAACCCAAAGACCATCGTCGGTACGGTTGTCCTCTTCATCGGTTCGCTCTCACTCTTCCATCTCCTGACGGGGAACCTGCCGATCGCAGGGACTGAGCAGTCCGTCGAGAACTCAGGCGGAATCGTTGGTTCCTTGATCGCGTATCCGCTCGAGCGCGTTGTCGGCTACTGGGGCACGTTCGTCGTCCTCGTGGCGGTCATCGGCGTTGGCGCCCTTCTGATCACCCGGGCGTCATTGGGAGATGTGCTGCGTTCCGTCGGCTCGTACTTCTCAGGCCTCTGGGAGTGGTTCGGAATGGTGCGTCTGCAACGTACCGAGGCCGTGGCGCTCGCTCCTTCTCCTGTGGCCATGCCGCCGGCCGAGACTGCTCCGATTGCGAAGAAGGCAAAGGCGAAGAAGATGGCAGATGCTGAGGCCCCTGCACCCGAGCCCGTCAAGCCGAAGATGCCCGAACCCATGAAGACTGAGGGTTACGAGCTTCCACCCCTCGAGATTCTCAGGCTGTCCGTGCAAGAGAGTCATGACGGCCGCGGCCTGACGGCAACTGGCGATGCCCTTGAAGTGACTCTCCTGCAGCACGGCGTGGATGCCAAGCTCGTCCGTATAGTTCCTGGCCCCACAGTCACCAGGTATGAGATCGAGTTGGCGCCCGGCGTCAAGGTCAACAAGGTCACGAATCTGACCCACGATATTGCCTATGCGCTCGCCGCGGCCGATGTGCGGATCCTCGCACCGATCCCGGGCAAGTCAGCCATCGGAATCGAGGTGCCCACTACGAAGCGGCACCTCGTCACTCTCGGCGACATCCTTACGTCAGACCTCGCGAGGTCCGACCACGACCCGATGCTTGTTGCGTTGGGAATGGACGTATCCGGCACGCCACAGATGTTGCGTCTGACGGAACTCCCTCACCTCCTCATCGCCGGTGCGACAGGCGCTGGTAAGTCATCGATGGTCAACGCGCTCCTCACGTCGATTCTCATGCGAGCCACCCCTGAAGAGGTCAGGGTGATCCTCGTCGACCCGAAACGGGTAGAGCTGGGCCAGTACAACGATGCGCCCCATCTGCTCACCAGGGTCATCACGAATCCCAAGAAGGCTGCCGATGCCCTCCAGTGGGCCGTGGCCGAGATGGACCGCCGATACGACCTGCTTGCCGATGCGGGGGTCCGTGACATCGACTCGTACCGTGAGACCTACGACGCAGGCGGTCTCGACGAGGAGATGTTCGACCGGTTCCCGTACATCGTCATTGTCGTTGACGAACTCAACGACCTGATGATGGTCGCTGGCCGGATCGTCGAGGATTCGATCGTTCGCATCGCCCAGATGGCCCGTGCCGTCGGAATCCACCTCGTGCTTGCCACACAGCGTCCGTCCGTGAACGTGATCACCGGGGTCATCAAGGCGAATGTGCCATCGAGACTCGCATTCTCTGTTGCCTCACAGACAGACAGCAGGGTCATCATCGATCAGGCCGGCGCAGACAAACTCGTTGGGCTCGGTGACATGCTCGTGGTCACGGCTCGTGATCCGAAGCCCGAGCGCATCCAGGGTTCATTCGTCTCCGAGGCGGAGGTCCACGCCGTTGTCGATTGGGTCCGTGAGCAGCGGGACGCCCAATATCGGGACAAGGAAGTGTTCCACCAGGCCGAGAAGTCGGCTGCAGACGTCGACCAATTCGACGGCGAGGATCCAGAGATCATGCGCCGGGCGATCGAGCTCATTGTCCGATCACAGCTCGGTTCGACGTCGATGCTCCAGCGCAAGCTGCGCATCGGATTTGCCAGAGCCGGTCGAGTCATGGACATCATCGAAGCCAAGGGAATCGTTGGACCGTCGGAAGGGTCAAAGGCCCGTTCGGTCCTGGTCACGGAAGAAGAGTTGG
>CBETWC010000259.1:0-3188 GCA_965539925.1 uncultured bacterium | reverse complement strand
GGGTGGACCGGTCTCGACGGAGTTGGCCGAGATCGCTGAGGTTCACCGAACCGACACGAGGGCAGGAATCATCAAGGCGGCCACGTTTCATACGCCGGATGCCTCGAGAGATCGTCGCGTCTTTGAGGCTGCAGCGATCACCGCTCGTCGAACGGGTGCACCCATACTTACCCACTGCGAAGCTGGTCTGGGTGGCCTCGAACAGGTAGAGCTTCTCCGAGAGATCGATGTCCCGCTCGACCGCGTCGTCCTGTCACACACGGACAAGGTCGACGATCTGCAGTATCACCGGGAATTATTGGAGTCGGGTGTCAACCTCGAATACGATCAGGCACTCCGACAGTCAGGCGAAACGGCCGGCAGGACGGTGAGAATTCTCGCTGCCATGATCGACGAGGGGTATCTGCACCAGCTGATGCTGGGAACCGATGGTGCCCGTCGCTCACTGTGGTTGGCACTTGGCGGTTCACCGGGACTGTCGTGGCTCTCATCGGGATTTCGGTTGGTGATGAAGGAAGCGGGTGTCACCGACGACGACCAGCACAGTCTCCTCGTTCGGAATCCCCGTCGATTCCTGGCCTTTCGGAACGCCGAGGCCTCAGTCGCCGTCTGAGACGATCAGATCAAAGAACGCACCGTCATCTCGGTCGCGCAGAATCATCTTCACTCGACCGTCCGGGAGGATCTCCTTCTTGATCACCGTGTGACCGTCGTAGAGATCCGGATCCTTGGCAATGCGAGGCGTCGATCCGTGGCGCCAGTCGACCTCGACCGGCTCCCACTGTTTCGAGCTCGCCGATCGGAATGCTGCATCCATGATTGCATTGACGACGTAGCCGTCGTAGAAGGTCTCCTGGGGATCATTTCCTGATTCCAGAGCGTTAAACATGTCGGCGAACATGTCTGAGTAGCCGAGTTCAACCACCTCGTCGCCGACGGGGAACATCCAGCCACTCTCTGACTCTGCCTTCTCCGCGACGTAGGCACTTCCGGTACCGCTTGTCCACATCTCGAAGCCTGTCCGCAGGAAGTTGTTGAGCCATATCGTTCCGTCGGTCCCCGCTATCTCGTCCCTGAGGTCCATGCCCCCGCGGAAGGTCCAGGAGACCTCGAACTGGCCGAGAGCACCGCTCTCGAATCTGATGAGGGCCACAGCGTTGTCCTCAGCGTCAATCGGGTGAACGAGAGTGTCTGACCAGCACATCACCTCGAGGGGCCGGTTTCCCTTCCCAACGAAATGTCGGATGATCTCGATGCAGTGGCATCCGAGATCTACGATCGGACCTCCGCCTGCCTTCTCAGCGTCCCAGAACCACGCGGAGTGCGGTCCCGGATGTGCTTCGCGTGACCTGACCCATGTCACCTCGCCGATGGCGCCGGCCTCAACCGAGGCCACTGCCTTGAGGTGCTTGGGCGTGTACACGAGGTCTTCGAGATATCCAGCGAAGATTCCGGCCTCCTCCACGACGTCGAGAATACGCTTTGCCTCTTCGGCAGTACGACCGAGGGGCTTCGTGCACAACACCGCCTTGCCAGCAGCAGCACACATGCCGATCACTTCTTCGTGGAGATGGTTTGGCAGGGCGACGACAACGACTGATGTGGATGGGTCCTCGATGGCACCGCGCATCGACGTTGTCCGGTTGGGGATGTCCCAGCGATCACCGAACGCATCTGCGCGTTCTTGGCTTCGTGAGTACACGGTTCCGACCTTGTCACGACCGCGATGGTGGTGCAGGCTCATCGTGTAGAAATCGCCGATGAGACCGGTTCCGAGCATTGTGATTGTCTGAGATTCCAACGGCGGCTCCTCTCGCGTCATATGTATAGACAATCTAGCACATGGTGTCCAAGCCCAATTGGGAACAATGTCGCCCGTAGGGACTGAGAAGCTACAAGTCAACAGCAGCAGAGCTGTCAGCGAATACGATCGTGTTGTGATGGTTGTGTAGGTAGCTCGCTGGAAGATTCGGAGTAATCGGACCATTCATCATCTCGCCGAGTACCGCGGCTTTGTGGGAGCCGGTGACCAGTAACCAGATCTCGTCTGATCCCAGGATTCGTTGCATCCCGAGCGTCAGTCCGCCGACTGGCCTTGCATCGGCGTCATATCGGGCTGCCGCTCGTGTTGTTGTAGGTGTCAGGCGGACGGGTCGGGTTGGAGAATCTGCCGCGGTGCCAGGTTCGTTCAAGCCAAGATGCCCATTGCCACCAAGACCGAGCAGCGTTAACCTCAATCCACCATCACTCACGAGCGCGTCGAATCTCGCGCATTCCATCTCGGGGTCGGCTGCATTGACGTCGAGTTGATGGAAGGCGCCCGGTGGCTTGGTCAGCGATCCCAGCAAGTCGCGCTTGAGCATGGAGTCGCATCGAGCTGCGCTTCCGAGCGGCAGATCGAACTCATCGAGCAGGAAGATGGTGGCCTCGCTGAGATCGACCTGTGGTGCTGAGCGCGTATACACGGGTCGCGGCGTCTCGCCGGTGGGCAGACAGATCCGGGAATCCGGGTGATGGGACATGTGGGAGATCCAACGCTTGGCAACCTGGTCCGCCCACTCATGATCCTCAAAGACGTCAATGTGCATTTCTTTCTCGATTCAGCCTGCTCTGGTTGTCTAGACAATCTAGTTCACTGCGCCGTGCTGTGCGCTAGGCCGCGAAGGACTCGGACCCGAACACAAATGTCCTTCGGACCTCGAACGAATCATCCAGAACGCAGACGTCGGCGGCGCTTCCGGGTTGAAGCATTCCAAGATCAGTCCGTCGAATCAGGGCAGCTGGTGCGATGGTTGCTGCGTGGATGGCTCTTCGTGGAGTGAAACCGAGGTCGATCATGTTCCTGATCGCCTGATCCATCGTCAGAGCGCTTCCCGCAAGTGTCCCGTCCTCAAGTCTGCACGCCCCATTCTCAAGGATCACGGTCCGGTCTCCGAGTTCGTATCGTCCGTCTGGCTGACCGGTCGCAGCGATTGCGTCAGTTATCAATACGAATCGATCACCAGCGGAGTTCGCTGCCAGCTGGACGGTCTCGGGCGCGAGATGAACCCCATCGACGATGGCGGTTACGAATGTGTCGTTTCGAACGAGAGCAACTCCGCTGACACCGGGATCTCTGTGCCCCCACGGCCTTTGAGCACCGAATATGTGTGTCACGCATCGCGCTCCTCGGTCGAAAGCCGCGGTGG
>CBETWC010000258.1:0-3201 GCA_965539925.1 uncultured bacterium | reverse complement strand
CTCCTGAACATCGACTTCGTCGCTGTTCCGTCCTCCCTGAAGGGAGGACAATCTGCTGTGCTCGGGCTATGCCCCTTGGGCGAGGAAGTGGCGGATCATGGAGCTGACTGTTCCAATGGCACCGGTGTTGATTCCCTCGGGGATGATGATGTCTGCGTAGCGCTTGGAGGGTTCGACGAACTGGTAGTGCATCGGCCGCACCGTCCGTTGGTATTGGTCCAGCACGGATTCGACCGATCGACCACGGTCAACGATGTCGCGTTGGATACGGCGCATGAGACGCACATCTGCTTCGGTATCAATGTAGACACGGACGTCGAAACGGCTCCGCAGCTCCGGGTCGGCGAACAGAAGAATTCCTTCCACAATCACCGCAGGCTGAGGCACAAGCGTGTACGTCTCGTTGGTGCGGGTGTGGTTCTCGAAGTCGTACACGGGACGCTCAATCGCCTGACCGTTGCGAAGCGCATCGAGGTGTTCAACGAGAAGCTCGAGCTCCAGAGAATCCGGGTGGTCGTAGTTGATCTTCACCCGTTCCTCGAGCTCGAGGTCCGATCGATCCCTGTAGTAGGCATCCTGCTGGAGATAGATGACCTTGTCGCGTCCAACAAGGTCCACAACGGATCGGGCAATCGTGGTCTTGCCGGAGCCCGAGCCTCCCGCAATCGCCACGAATAGCGGACGGGTCTCCCCCTTGAGGGGGCCGAACTGGTGATCAGCGATGATCTGGCTGATGTCCATCGTCATGGCTCTGCACGCTAGCGGTGCCCGATGCCTTGTATCTACCAGGGCGCTCGCAAAGTGACATCACCACTGAAGGACTTCACCGTGAGTTCTACTTGGCGAATCTTCTCCGCATCAGAGGGCTCTATGCGGTTCCTGAATTCGCCGGACATCGTTGTGATGTCGGCAGCAACCTGCGCACCTGGAGCCAGGCCGACGTTGACATCACCGCTCATCGTCTTCACATCGAGAGTTGTGCCATCGAAGTCGCGCACATGCACATCCCCGGAAGCCGACTTGACGCGCGCTCCTGTGGCGACTGATCCGAGGTTGACTGTGCCAGAGGCTGTGTTGACCACGATATTCCCTGCATCTCTCACACGAATATCCCCAGAGGCGGAAGTCACAGTGGCTTGGCGCACGGTTCCCTCAACGGCCACATCGCCAGATGCGATCTTGACCCGTAGGCCATTTACCGGCTCTCCTACCCGAACATCACCCGCTCCCAAGTTGACATCGACGGACTCCATGGGAATCTGCACAATGACGTCCCCTGCTCCGAGGCCGACTCGCAGTACGCCACCTGGTGGGGCAGAAACCACGATATCTACGGATCTGGAGCGCAGATTCTGGCGCTTGGAGTTCGTCCGGATCGACACCGAGCGTGACGTCGCGTCCACGGTCGCGCCCTCAACGATCTCCTCGTCCCCCGAGAGAACGACAGTGACCAAGTTGCCTTCCGCGGGTCTGAGGATCACGTCCCCTGCGCGCGACGTGACATCGATATGCGCATCGCCATCCATCTCAAATGTGTGTGTTCGGTCGCTCATGTGTCAATCCTCCCCTTGAATGATGATCTGGACGATCGCTTCAAGGCCTCGGCTGAACCGGCAAGTGCCTTGACAACGAACGTGTTGACAGAATCACCGAGCTCCGAAGCAGCTACCTCCAGGTCATCCTTCAGATCCTCAGGAAGTCGTACCGTCATCCGAGCATCGAGATCCTCAGTATTGACCGTGACCTTCTCATCGCTCGGACGAACGACCAGCATCGGCTGCCCATCCGAGAGAACGACACTTACTGAGTCCCCCGGCAGTTGGGCGGTGACCTCCTCGGCAGCCTGCTCAGCCAGTGCGGAACAGGCCTGTCTCAATGCCGGGTCGAGAGCGAGAAGCACTGCCTCGCCTGCCGCGGCGATCGCAGGATCCTCTCCTGCGATCTGAAGCTGTTGCCTCACGACGCCTCGTACCTGTTCGATCACGCTTTCTACTTCCACTTCTTGTCTCCGATCTATCCTCTAGTGCTCTTCGATGCCGGTCCGCACGAGCCGCATGAGCCGGTCCCCTTCTTCGACTGTTGAGAGGCCTCTTCCATCCCTGATGGCCTCGACTATCTCCGGGTTGTTGTACCACAGCATCTCAATCCTCCGCTTCCCTAATGTCGTTCTGATGTCATTATACTGTCATATTAACATCGCTTTGTCAATACCCTTGTCTGGAACATCGGGTACCATGGGGACACACCACACCGGGGAGCTCGGAACGACCAGGCTGAGAGGGTGGCTTTGCACCGCACTGCCATCGACCCGCTGAACCTGAGCTGGGTAATGCCAGCGGAGGGAGGAGTGGCATGACGACATCACCGACCCGGGCAGTGATCCTCGCTGGCGGCGACCTCACAACCGTGCCCACGATCGGCCCCGAGGATCTCGCGATCGCTGCAGACTCGGGCTACGACCACGCAATGGCGCTTGGTGTTGTGATCGACGTGCTCGTCGGCGATCTCGACTCCATCTCCCCCGCCGGGTTGGAGCATGCACAACAGTCCGGGATCGAGATCCAGCAGCATCCGCCGGACAAAGACGATACGGACCTTGAACTCGCCATCAAGACAGCGATGGTCCGACACGCCACCACCATCGACATCTACGGCGGTGAAGGCGGACGGCTTGCACATCTCCTGGGCGTGGCTCTCTCCACAGCCCACCGCCTCTGGAAGTCCGTTGACATCGTGTGGCACACCCAGACGGGGATCCTTCGAACAGCCATCCCGAAACGACCGGCCACATTCTCGTCCGTGGTCGGAGAAAGCGTGACGCTTCTTCCCATCGGTGACGCATCCGGGGTCACCACGCAGGGACTTCGGTGGCCGCTCGAAGATGCCGTGCTCGAGCGGGGCACGTCACGAGGTGTGAGCAACGAGGCCACCGCCGAACATGTGTCGATCGAGGTCCAAGACGGTGCTGTACTCGTGATCCAAGAGGGGCTGATCTCGCAATGAGCCGATCGCTCACACGTTTGACCCTTGTACTGCTCGTGGCACTGGTCATCGCCGCTGGATGTTCGTCGGAGTCAAGTCCTGACGAGATAGTGCTGCTCACCCACGAGTCGTTCGCCCTCAGCGAAGGGATCATGGATGCATTCACCGAGCAGACGGGAGTCAAGGTCAAGATCCAGACCACCGGTGATGCAGGCGTGA
>CBETWC010000257.1:0-3215 GCA_965539925.1 uncultured bacterium | reverse complement strand
CACCATTCCTAAGCCAGTCGGCGAGAGTGGGGGGATACCGGTCGTACCCTTCTCGGCATCTCTTGACATCCAGGCTGTTGTATCGAATGTAGGGAACGAGGATGCGGCAACTGTTGATGTCGATCTCGAGGTATTCAACATCGAGACCGGCGCCGTGATCGCGGATTCACAGCAGCTCGTCGACCTCACTGCTGGTTCTTCGACCACAGTGACATTCGCCGATATTGCGATCGTCCCTGGCGGCTTGTATCAGGCGAAGGTCACGGTCACAATTGCCGAGGACATCGAAGCAGAGAACAATGAGTGGGAAATGAACTTCTTCTGGAGATCCGAATCATGACCGGAGTGTTCGTCGCTGTCGTCGTTCTTGTGGTGATCCTTGCGATTTGGCAGGCGGTCCAGCTCCATGCAATTCGACAGAAGGTCGATGCCGTTCCTGAGGACGGAAACATCGTGGCATTGCTGCGGTCGATCGACGATCGTTCCAAGTCGAACAGCGCCGCGATCGAGGCACTGACGACCCGGGCTGCAGATCTCGAAGGCAGGCTCCCGTATGCGATCAGCTACATAGGGGTGGTTGCCTACAACGCCTTCGGCAACATCACTGGTAACCAGTCCCGATCCATCGCCCTTCTCAGTCAACGCGCCGACGGCCTCGTGCTCACGCTTCTGGCTGCCCGCGAGGAGACGGTGTTTTACGCCAAGGAAGTCCGTGGAGGCAAGGGTGTCGAGAAGCTCTCGCCCGAAGAAGCAGCAGCAGTTGATCGTGCCCTCGGCAAGTAACCTCACCCCATGATCGACATTGCATATCTGAGAGAACAGAGAGATGCTCTCGCCGCCTCCCTGGCACGCCGTGGCATCGAACTTGACCTTGAAGCCCTGTCGGACCTCGACAAACGGCGTCGGGAGATCCGGACGAGCGCCGAGGAGACCCGTAGTCGGCAGAACGTCATCGGGAAGTCGATCTCCCAGCTCGAAGGCGACGAGAAGCAGTCGGCGATAGCGCAAGCCGGTGAGCTTGCAGGCGAGTACAAGCAGTTGCTCACGGCCGTAGACGAACTCGATGAGGAGTTCAACTCTCTGTGGGTCACCCTCCCGAACATGACCGACCCAACCGCTGCCGATGGCTTTGACGAGGACGACGCTGTTGAGTTGAGCCGGTTCCGAGAGCCGACAGAATTCGACTTCGACATCAAGGATCATGTCGAACTGGGTGCCGCACTCGGAGTGATCGATGTTGAGCGTGCATCGAAGGTTTCCGGTTCTCGTTTCGGTTACATCTTCGGGAAGCTCGCCATTGTCGAGTTCGCCCTGATCCGCTACGCGATGGACAAGCTCATGCCGCACGGGTTCGTGCCCGCCATCCCGCCGGTTCTGGTGCGAGAGGATGCCCTTTTCGGTACGGGATTCTTCCCCGACGACGCTGACCAGGTATATGAGATTCCGGCAGACGGCCTCTTCCTCGTAGGCACGTCAGAGGTGGCGCTCGCTGCGTTGCATAGCGATGAGATCCTTGACGCCGATGCCCTTCCCATCCGCTACGCCGGCTACTCGACATGTTTCCGCAGGGAAGCCGGGACCTATGGCAAGGACACACGGGGAATCTTTCGTGTGCACCAGTTCGACAAGGTGGAGATGTTCTCGTTCGTTCGTCCTGAGGCTGCTCAGGAGGAGCACGACTTCCTGCTCGCTCGAGAGGAGGAGCTGGTGCAGGGTCTCGAGGTTCCGTATCGCGTGGTCAACGTCGCGGCAGGTGACCTGGGTGCTTCGGCGGCGAAGAAATACGACATCGAGGCATGGTTCCCCTCCCAGGAGCGGTATCGCGAGATCACATCGACATCGAACACAACGGACTACCAGGCCCGCCGTCTGAAAATCCGTTTCAAGGATGAAGACGGCAACAACGATTTCGTGTACACGCTCAATGGAACGGCAATTGCGGTCGGTCGAATCCTGATTACCTTGATGGAGAACCACCAGCAGGAGGACGGGTCCATCCGGATCCCCAACGCACTCGTCCCGTACACGGGCTTCGAAGTCCTCGACGCGAGATGAGCAACGGCAAGGTCTTCTCCGACATTGCCGACCGCTACGACCGGTTGAACGCTGTGTTGTCGCTCGGGCAGGATCAGAAGTGGCGCAACACCGTTGTCTCTCGTCTTCCCGAGGGTCGGATTCTCGATCTTGGTGCTGGCACAGGTGCAGCCAACGTGATCTTCGGCAGTCGCGGGATCGTTGCCCTTGATCCAGCTCCCGAGATGCTTGCGTTCAACGACGCTGGAGAGAGAGTCGTCTCTGTTGGCGAGAACCTGCCGTTCGATGACGGATCTTTCGATGCCGTGTTCTCTGCCTATGTCTTCCGGAACCTCGACTCTGTCGACCAGACGATGGAGGAAGTCGCCAGGGTGCTGCGGCCGGGCGGCATGGCAGGGATCGTGGATCTCGGCCGACCGACGGGGAGCTTCACATCAAAGCTTCACCGGGCGGCGACATCTGTGGTGCTGCCACTCGCTGGCATGACAATCGGTGCGAGGGAGGAGTATGTGTATCTCCACCACACCCTCGACAAGCACCCACCGCCAGAAGCACTGCTCGCCAACACACCACTCACTCTCGAGGACACCTGGCGCCTCGGTCCCATGGGATTTGTGTGGGCGGCTCTCCTGGCGAAGCGGTAGAACGTAGAAGGAACGGGGCGAGAGGCGGAGTGGTCTCTTTCAACCTTCGGTATCATCTCTCTACCGTGCTAGGTGGGGCACTAGGGGTGCCCTCTGTCCGAAATCCTCTTCATGCGGAGCCGAATCCCCGCCCGAGGGTGTGATGTATTGGGTCAGCGCTGGTTCGGTCGATGTTGATGGCAAGGTCCCGTCACGGCGGAGCGTCGTGAATCGGGTCAGGTCCGGAAGGAAGCAGCCCTAAGCGGGTCAGCTCCGGGTGTGATGGGGTCGCCTTGCAGGAGTCGATCGTCCAGAACGAGCCAATGTCTGACCATTCGAAGGCGGGGTGCACGGTTTATCGATCCTTCTACGTTTTACCTTCTACGTTCTACCTCAACACCACCAAGTCATCTCTATGAATCACTTCGCCACCGATTGTGTCGCTGTGGTGGCCTGCACCGTCGACGAGTTCGGCCGAGCCGAATCGACTGATGCCCTTGGCCACCAGAGATCCTGACGCGTCAAGGACCGCGACAGCGTCGCCTCGTGAGAACTCAC
>CBETWC010000256.1:0-3221 GCA_965539925.1 uncultured bacterium | reverse complement strand
CCCCTCCTGAACATCGACTTCGTCGCTGTTCCGTCCTCCCTGAAGGGAGGACAATAGAAGCGCGCGGCGGTCTGGGAGCGTCAGCTCCCGAGAACGGCTGTTCCAGATGAAGCGAAGGGGCCGAGATAGGTGATCTGGAAGCCGTCGTCGAGACGGGCGAGGTAGTTCTGTGTGGTGGCCTGTCGTTCAGCTTCGGACGCGTCGGGATTGGCGACCACGTTGGCGGCGGCAGCGTCATCGACCACGTGTACGACGGCGATTGGGGGGAAGAGCTCAACGACCTCTGCAATGAGGTCGTACAGGTCGAGGTCCGTCAAGGAGTTGTATGACTCCGGATCGAGGAGCACGACCACGGTGTCACCGGCACCCTCGCCATCAATGCGTTCGACGATCGTGTACTCGGGAGCGGTGAGAACCGTCTTCGGAATCGAAGTAGTCGTCGTCGTGTCATCCGCTGGTTCGGTCGTATCAGAAACCGAAAGCGTCGTCAGGGGGGTTTCAGTCGTCGTGACTGCCTCGTCCGAATCGGATGAAGTGCACGCTGCAGAGAACACTGCGATCACCACCAAAATCAGTCCCAAGCGCGCTCTGAACACCATGGAGTGGATGCTAACGCGAACCGTCACTTCTGCTGTGCTTCAAACCACACGTCATACGACATTCCGTCGAGGAACGGTTCGTTGTTGACGAGCCGGAAGAGCTGCGCTGCTCGCTCGTAGATGTCCTCGCTCGGCGATGTCTCGAGCAGGTGCTGGGCGAGTTCAAGCTGTGGCCTCCATGCCTTTGCGCCGAGTGCAAGATCGACGCGGGACGGCCAATCCGCAGGATCGCTCTTCGCTGGTTCCCTCGTGGACCAGAACGACGCGAGCTTCCTCGCGGCGTTCACACTGCGTCGGATGTACCTGGCACCCTGACGATCGATCTCGTATCCACTTGCCGTACCTTCAGCCCAATCTGCGATCATCTGATCATTGACCGATGCGGGCGCACTCACGGCGGCTTCGTACAGCTGATCTACCTCATCCAGGAGACTCATGACGTCTCCGCGCGAACCAATTCACAAAACGCATTCCTGAGCCTCAGAGTCACCGGTCCTGGATCGAACGCAGTGTCCGCCACTGCTGTCACAGGCATGATCTCGCGCACGGTCGACATGATGAACACCTCGTCTGCGCCCATCAACTCATCCTTGTGGAACCGGCCGACGGACACGTCTACCCCCAGCTGTTCTGCAACCTCGAGAGTCGCCTCACGGGTGATCGATTCGAGGATCTGGCTGTCGAGGCTCGGCGTGAACAGCGTCCCATCTGTGACCCACGCGAGGGAGAACGTTGGACCCTCCAACACTCCTTGACCCTTGCCGAGAAGCGCTGCGTCATCAAAGCCCTTCGACTTCGCTTCGATCGTGGCCGCGAGATTCGGTCCGTACGACAGCGTCTTCGCTCCGGTCAACTCGCTCACGTGACCATCAGAGTGCCAGGGAGCATCGAGTAGATCCAGACGCACACTGTCTGGCAACTCCGGGAGTGGCTCGAGGTACACGATCGTTGCGTTGTCCGTCCCGAGGGAAGAAGCGTCGGTTCCACCGGTCACGTACATCCGAAGAACACCGTCCCCACCGCTGGCTGTGGCCTCGCACCAGGACAGCAGGATTGATCGATCGGCCAGCCCGATGCGAAGGTGGTCCGCGCTGCGAGCGAGCCGGTCGAGATGACCATCAAGACGAAAGACCGTTCCGTCGTACGAACGCATCGCCTCGAAGCATCCGTATCCGCGTTGAAAACCAACATCGAACACAGACACAGCGGCTTCCGCCGGTTCGGTGGCAACACCGTTGACAAGAACCTTGCCGATGGTGCGCGAAGTCACGGCTTGAACCGGTTCGTGATGGGCAGACGACGATCTCGCCCAAAGGCCTTCTGGGTGATTCGTACGCCGGGGGCATCTTGCCTCCGCTTGTACTCGTTGCGATCGACCATGGTCGCGATTCGATGCGTGAGTGCATGGTCGTAGCCCGCGGCGACGATCTCATCGGCAGTCATGTCGAGCTCGATGTACCGATGAAGGACCTCGTCCAACGTCGGGTAGGGCGGCAGTGAGTCCGAGTCACGCTGGTCAGGGCGTAACTCAGCCGAAGGCTCCTTGTCGATGATCGCTTGGGGGATCACCTCTCCCCTCTCGTTCCGCCATCTCGATAGGTCGTACACCATCGTCTTGTACACATCCTTGAGCACCGAATATCCACCAGCCATGTCGCCGTAGAGCGTTGCGTACCCCACGGCCATCTCTGACTTATTGCCGGTTGCCAGCACCATGCCACCGAACTTGTTGGAGACCGCCATGAGGATCGTCCCTCTTATGCGCGCCTGTAGATTCTCCTCGGCAACGTTTGCCGGTGAACCGGCGAACAGCGGATCAAGTGCGTCGAGGAAGCCTCCGAACAAGTCCTCGATGGGAATCGTGTCGATGCGGATCCCGAGCCGCTCGGCCAGTTCGTAGGAGTCGTCAACCGACCCGGTGGAGGAGTACCTGGTCGGCATCGTGATGCCATGCACAGCGTCGGGACCGAGCGCGTCAACAGCGATCGCTGCGGTCAGAGCTGAGTCGATTCCTCCCGACAACCCCACCACTACTTCACTGAAGCCGTTCTTGGTCACATAGCCGAAGAGACCTGCGCAGAGCGCCTCGTAGACCTCCTGGTTCGGATCGAGTTCTGCGGCTACCAGAGAGGTCTCGACCCCGATGTGTCCGGGGCTTCGTTCGGTCACAGGGACAACTGGCAACAGCGGGGTCCGGTGACCCTCAATGGTGATGTCGATGAGGAACCGATTCTCCACGAACTGTGGCGAACGATGGAGCAGCGTCCCATCAGGAGCTATGACCATCGAGGCGCCGTCGAATACCAGTTCGTCCTGCCCCCCAACAGCGTTCACGTAGACAAGGTGGACACCGCTGGCGGTGGCCCTGTCTTTGAGCATCTCGAGCCGTTCGGCACTCTTCCCAATGTGATAGGGCGAACCATTGATGTTCAGAAGCACCTCTGCACCTCCGACGGCTTGACCCGTTGGAGGACCCTCACTGTCCCAGATGTCCTCACAGATCGAGATCCCATTCACCACTCCGGCGATGCTGTGAAGCGTCAGTGGTGTCCGACCCTCGGCAAAGTACCTGCCTTCGTCGAACACGCCGTAGGTCGGTAGGAGACTCTTGTGATAGATGCC
>CBETWC010000255.1:0-3234 GCA_965539925.1 uncultured bacterium | reverse complement strand
TTTCCCTGCATCACAACACCCACTCCATACGGATCGAGAACATCGATCATCGCATCGGCCACCTGGTTCGTCAGACGTTCCTGCACTTGGAGTCTCCGCGCAAAGACGTCCACGATCCGGGCGATCTTTGAAAGCCCGATAATCTTGCCCTTCGGGAGATAGGCGACCGTTGCAGTCCCGAAGAACGGGAGCATGTGATGTTCGCACATCGAGTAGTACTCGACGTCACGCACAACAACCATCTCTGAGGCACCCTCAGCATCGAAAATTGCATCGTTGACGACCTCCTCAACAGAGGAGGTGTATCCGCTCGTGAGGAAATCCATTGCCTTGGCAACGCGAAGCGGGGTTCGTTGGAGTCCCTCGCGTTCGGGATCTTCGCCGATCTCGATCAGCTGGTCACGTACGAGCGCCTCAAGCCTTGGGGCGTATACGCCCGCTACGTCGTCGAAGTCCGGCACTGCGCGCGTCGTGTAGGGGGTCGAGAGCTTGATGGCAGTGTTCGGTTTCACATCGGCCTCATCCGAACGAAGCGACTCGGCGATCTCAACAGTCGTTCTCCCCGATACAGGATGTGTGCGCCTCGGGGCAACCTCTGCGACGGGAACAGCAACATGCACCTTCGATTCGGCTTCGGGGTCCGGGATCGACCAACCATCGAAATCTTTGACGAGGTCGCTGTAGTAGATGATGTCGAGATCCGCGGTACGCGGAGCGTTCGGATCGTCCGATCGCTCTCGGCCCAATTCATCCTCTATCGCATGGAGCGCAGCCCGCAGGCTTTCAGGATCAAGCGATGTTGTCACAAGCGCGGCAGCGTTGTAGAAGTCGGGAGCATCATCAGGGCCGCCGATGGACGCGCTCTCGTAGCAGGTGCTGACCTCGCGCACGGTGATCTCTGGCTGGCGACGAAGACGACGGATCGACTCTGGGAGGCATCGCTCCTTGTCGAGGTTCGACCCCGCAAGGATGACCGCCTCGACGGCGTCGTGACTGGCTGACATGGAAACTCCTTCTATGCGCCCTGGTCAACGCTCGATCGATTAATCGTAATCCCGACACTTCTCGCATGGCGCAGCGCGCCGGGCTTCTCCACCGTCACCTCGACCTGACTGACGCGATGGTCGGAGAGGCAGATGTCGGCGATCTCTTGGACCAGACGTTCGACGAGCATCGGCTCGCCAGCTTCGATGTGGGTGATGATCTGCTTGGTGACCGTGCGGTAGTTGACTGCATCTGAGATGTCATCAGAGACCGAGGCAGCACGGGTATCCGCCCACAACGTGGCGTTGACGAGGATGTCCTGCTTGTTCACCCGCTCATCCGGATTGATACCGATGATCCCCGAAACGAGCAAGTCCTTGATATGAATTCGGTCGAGCTGCATGGTGGAACGGTAACCGACCTCTGCCTGACGCCTGACGCCTGATCAGACCAGATGTCCCCCGCCGTCGACGCGGATGGTCTCGCCTGTGATGAAGTCGTTCTCGCAGAGGAATGCCACGGTATCGGCGACCACTTGGGCACCGCCCACACGTTGGAGGGGGAGTTCCGCTGCGAGGTTCTCGGCGTAATCATCGCCCTCGTCAGCCGGCGGAAGCACGACACCAAGCGCCACGGCATTGACGCGGATTGCGGGAGCAAGGGCCAACGCCGAAGCCTTCGTGAGGGTGTCGATGCCTCCTTTGGCGAGCATGTACGACAGGTGCTTGCGGTAGGGCCGTTGCGTCTTGACATCGGTGATGTTCACGACGGCTCCGCCCAATTCCGGAGGCACCTGGCGGGCGAATGCCTGGGTGAGCATCAGCGGCGTAACAAGAGTGAGGTCTTGTGCCGAGTGGAGTCCTTCCGGTGTGACATCGTCGATCGTGTCGAAGGGGAATGCAGATGCGCTGTTCACGAGGATCGTCGGCGGGCCGAGTGATGCAGCTGCCGCGGCAATGAGGTCAGGAGCGGCGCTGGGGTTCGACAGATCGACCGAACCAATGGCCGCCACTCCGCCCGAGGTAGTGATCTGCTCCCTCAGAGCGTCGGCGGGACCTTCGGATCTGTTGTAGTGGATGAATACCGAGGCACCCCGACGAGCAAGCTCCTGTGAGATCGCTGCGCCCACACGCACCGCTCCACCAGTGACCACTGCTGTTCTCCCTGCAAGATCCATGGAATGACCCTAGCGATGATGCCTCTCTCCGGAGATTCGTCCTAAGCTCATCCCCGTGAGCAAGGAAGATCCGAAACCGGGCCGTTGGATACTCCCGATCGTCATCGCAGCACTGATCGGGTTCACTTACGTATTCGTCAACGCACTACCAGCCGCAGATATTGCCGCGTCCACGACGACGACACAGCCGTCAACCACGACAACGCTTCCGGCAACCACCACATCGTCCACGCTCCCCAATGACATCCTTGCGTTCCTCCAGGAACTTGATCGGTTCGAGAACCTCGCAAACGACCTCCAGACCGAGATGGACACTGTCAACGATGCACGAGAAGAGGGCGCAAACTTCGATGACACACTCGCAGGCTTCGAAGCGGTGAAGGACGGCGCCCAGGATCTCGCGAATCAGGTCGCGGCAACGACGGTGCCTGACGTGTTCGCATCGGTGTGGCCTGACACCATCGCTGCATCTCAGGAGCTCGTGGCTCAGGCGGATGCGGTCATCGACGGTCTCCGCGCCCCCGACGACGGAGCTCTGCGGCGTGCAGCCGTTGAGAAATACGCCGTCACGACCACAGCCTTCAACACCCAACTCGATACTGTGCGCGGACTGACGCCCTAGGGGTCTGCCGCTGGAGTCCTCATGAACCGCGGTGAATTCTCAAGGGCGGTGGACACGGTACTCGCCGAGCTACCTGAGTGGGTTGTCAACCAGATCGACAATCTCGTTCTGGTTGTCGAGGATCGGCCCACACAGAACCAGGACCCGGAAGGACACGGCCTCCTCGGCATCTATGAGGGTGTCCCGCTCGCAGAGCGCGGTGTCGACTACTTCGGACACTCCCCCGACCAGATCGTCATCTTCTACCTCCCCCACGTAGAACTCGACCTCAACGATCGCGAACTCGCGAACGAGCTCCGCATCACCGTGCTCCACGAGATCGCTCACCATCTCGGCATCGACGATCAACGGCTCCACGAACTCGGGTGGGGATGACCGAGATAGCCGGCCACATGGAGCCATCTTCCTCGTCCTCCCTTCAGCCTCAATCCGCCGTGCGATGGAGCGCCTG
>CBETWC010000254.1:0-3275 GCA_965539925.1 uncultured bacterium | reverse complement strand
CTACCCAATATCTCTCAGCAGCATGTCGTCGTATGACTCGCGTTCGACGACCAACCTTGCTTCTCCGTCGCTCACGAAGACCACTGCGGGTCTGCCGACCTTGTTGTAGTTGGAACCCATCGAGTAGCCGTAGGCACCCGTAACGGGGGTGACCAGGATGTCCCCCACTGCGGTGTCCTGCGGGAGATGAGCGTCGCGCACGATGATGTCGCCGGCTTCACAATGCTTGCCGACGATCCGCGCCTCCATGGGTCGAGAGGCTTCCGGGCTCCGGGGCAGCATGGCCTCGTACCCGCTGCCATAGAGGACTGGCCTCGGATTCTCAGAGATCCCACCATCAACCGACAGGTACGTCCGTAGGTCTGGAAGGTATTTGATCGTTCCCACGGTGTATGCCGTGATCGCCGCCCTCGCGACAATCGAACGGCCGGGTTCGGCAAGGATCCGCGCAGTGATTCCGCTGGCCGCTGCTCCTTCGAGGATCGCCTCCGCCCAAGCGGTGATCGTGTCAGCATCCTCGCCCTCTACATATGCCACACCGAGTCCACCACCAACGGAGAACTCCTCAGCCCCCGATTCGTTGACGAAGTGCGCTATCGCCTCGATGGCCTTTGCGAAGTTCTC
Source organism: uncultured bacterium (assembly GCA_965539925.1). GTDB lineage: Bacteria > Actinomycetota > Acidimicrobiia > Spongiisociales > UBA5794 > B3-G11. The sequence goes on along the minus strand of CBETWC010000254.1, from coordinate 2,651 downwards.
GACATCGAAAACTTGACTACCGATGTGCATGTGGAGGCCGCGGAATTCCATCGCCGAAGATGCTTTCGCCCTACGGATCGCCTCCTCGGCGACACCATCCGTGAGCGGGAAGCCGAATTTCGAGTCGGGGATTCCCGTTTGGAGATACTCATGTGTGTGCGCGTCGATCCCCGGGTTGATCCGGAGCAGAACGACCGGTGCCGATTCTGTCGTCGCTGCAAGATCCTCGAGACGATCCATCTCATCGAATGAGTCGACAACGATGCGACTGATGCCTGCGTCAACGGCCATCGCGAGCTCCTCGGCAGACTTGTTGTTGCCATGGAACACGAGCCTGTCGCCTGGAACACCTGCAGCCAGGGCTGTGTGCATCTCGCCACCGGTCGCGACATCGATGTGCATCCCTGCTTCGTGAGCGATCTTCACCATCGCTTTGCAGAGGAACGCCTTGGACGCATAGGCAACACCTTCGCCGAACGCGGCAACGGCCTCACGACAACGGTTGCGAAGATGCTCCTCGTCATAGATGAAGACGGACGTACCGAAGTCATCGGCGATGTCGATCACGTCACAACCGCCGATCGTGAGCCGACCATCGACCACCGCGGCTGTATCGGGAAGAAGCTCCCAAGGAACAGGGCTATTCGTCACACCTGCTCCCTTCGGAAGCTCTGACTTTGTTCGCAGCTCTCAGTTCCTTGCTCTTCCGCACTACATGCGCTCCGGTATCTCGATGCCGAGCAAGTCCAGGAGCGCAGCCAGCACGCGAAGAGTCGTATCCACGAGGGCAAGCCACGATGCCTGACGGTTCGGGTCCTCTTCACGCAGGATGTGGCAGTGCTCATAGAAGCGGCTGAAGTCCGTTGCCACCTCATACGTGTACTCGGCGATCACGTTCGGAGCACGCAGATTCGCCGAGCGATAGATGACCTCTTGGAGGCGTACCAGCCGAAGCATGAGAGTCCGTTCCTGCTCGACAGTCGGTGCGATGATCGCCCCTGGCGCCAAGCCTGCGTCCTGTGCCTTGCGGAGGATCGATTTGATGCGAACCGCCGAGTACTGCAGATACGGACCCGTCTTCCCTTCGAAAGCTGAGAAGCGCTCGAGATCGAAGACGTAATTCGACGTCCTGTGATTCGAGAGATCTCCGAACTTGAGGGCTGCCAATCCGACCTTGCGGGCAATGTCGTCTCGCTCGTCATCGGGATAGTCCTCCGCGATGTGGGCCTCGTCGAGCCGGGCGCGGGCACCCTCTGTGACGAGCGAGATCAGATCACCGAGCTGCAGCACACCACCCTCGCGGGTCTTGAACGGCTTGCCGTGTTCATCGTTGACGGTCCCGAAACCGATGTGCTCAAGGATCGTTGCCTCTTGCGCGTAGCCAGCCCTGCGGGCGGCACGGAAGACCTGCTCGAAGTGAAGCGACTGACGAACATCGACCACATACAGACCCGCGTCCATGTTCATTTCGGACACACGCATGTCGATCGTCGCAAGGTCTGTCGTCGAGTACAGATATGAACCATCTGAGCGAGTCAGGAGAAGTGGAGGCATCTCCTTCTTGTCCTCTGGCTGAGCCACATCGATGATCACGGCACCTTCGGACTCCCGAGCGACGCCAGCAGCAAGTAGGTCACGAACCATTGGCTCGAGGCGGTGATGGACCGTTGACTCGCCGTACCAGACGTCAAACTCGACACCGAGCGCTCCGAAGTCCTTCCGCTGTTCGGACACGGACACGTCGTGGAAGTGCTTCCACACGGCGAGGTAACCCGTACGGCCATTCTGGAGGTCGAACGTCGCCTGCCTGGCACGCTCGGCAGTCTCGGGTTCCTCGCCGCAACGCTTGGTGATGACGGGGTACATCTCGGAGAGGTCATCAAGGGTGACGGGAGACTCCGCTGGATACGGACCATCGGTCTCTGTGTCGTACTCGGGATCGAAGTAGGGAAGATCCGGTTGCCGGTCCTGGAGTTCAATGATGAGCTGCCCAACGGGCATGCCCCAGTCGCCGATGTGGATGTCACCGATCGTGTGGTAGCCGAGGAATCGGAACGTCCTCTTGAGGCTCTCCCCTATGACCGCTGCACGGAGGTGACCAACATGCAATGCCTTGGACATGTTCGGTCCGCCGTAATCGACCACGACAGTGCGAGAGTCGTCGATCTCGTCAACATCAAGTCGGTCGGACTGCTCCATCGCAGCGACCGACCGAGCAAGTTGGCTGTCGACCACAGCGATGTTCAGAAAGCCCGGCCCAGCGATCTCGATCGATTCGATGACCTCGGGAACTGCGATGCGGCCGGCAACGCCCTCGGCGATCTCTCTCGGATTCCTGCCGACGCTCTTGGCCGCAGCGAGCGCACCATTGCACTGGTAGTCGGCAAGCTCGGGGCGCTGGGACACGACAACCTCACCAAACGATCTGTCGACACCCTCAGCTTCGAAGGCGTCTCCGACGATTTCGGTGAGTTGCTGCTGGAGTGACATCGTGGGCCGTTTCGGTTGTGGGTCCGGACTTCTCGTCGAGGAGTCGAGTGCAGAAGGGGGAAGGTTACAATCCTGCTGCGCCCCAGTAGCTCAGGGGATAGAGCACCGGCCTCCGGAGCCGGGAGCGCTGGTTCGATTCCAGCCTGGGGCACGTAACAGAC
>CBETWC010000253.1:0-3302 GCA_965539925.1 uncultured bacterium | reverse complement strand
GGGAGCCTCAAGATCGGTGATACCGAACTCGCCGGCATGTCCGAGGAGGAGCAGACCGAGTACCGCAGAGACACCGTTGGCTTCGTATTCCAGTTCTACAACCTCGTACCGACGCTCACCGCTCACGAGAACGTTGCGCTCATCGCAGAGATCACGGGAACAGACGCCGACAAGCGATCCGACGAGATGCTCGCCAAGGTCGACCTGGAGGACCGGACCCAACACTTCCCCGGCCAGCTGTCGGGGGGACAGCAGCAGCGTGTTGCGATCGCAAGAGGCATCGTCAAGAATCCCCCGCTCCTGCTCTGCGATGAGCCCACAGGGGCACTCAGCCAGGATCAGGGTGCAGAGATCCTCGAGCTGCTCCGGTCAACCACCGGTAATGGAGATCGCACGGTCTTCCTGGTCACCCACAACCCGCTCATCGCCAACATGGCCGATCGCGTGCTCCGACTCAAGGACGGGAAGCTCGTCTCCAACGAAGTCAACGAGAACCCCACTCCCCCAGCGGAACTGTTCCAGTGAGCAATCTCTCCAGGAAGCGCAGACGCGACCTCGCCGCCAACAAATGGCAGTTCATCGCTGCTGGCGTGACTGTCATGATCGGCGTGATGATGTTCGCCGCGACCTACGACTCATACCGGAATCTCACGGAGTCCTACAACGCAACGTACGACCGACTCGGCCTCGCAGACATGACAATCACAGGGGGTGACGAGGACATTGCCGACCAGCGTGCCCAGGTGCCTGGAGTTTCGGAGGTCGAAGTGCGTCACCAGGCAGACGTGCCCATCGCGATCGGTGGGACGACACTCCTCGGTCGATTCGTCGGCATGCCCTCGCAGGAACAGCCCGCGGTCAACGTGATCGACGTAATCGAGGGTTCCTATCTCGAGGACGGGGCGACAGCCCAGGCGATCGCTGAGATCCACATTGCCGACACCTACGAGCTCTCTCCCGGAGACACTGTCTCTGTCCTCCTCGGAGCGACAACTGTCGACCTTGACATCATCGCAACCGCGGAGTCGGCCGAGTACATCTGGGTGGCAAAGTCCCGACAGGAAGCATTCACGAACCCTGAGCAGTTCGGTGTGTTCTTTGTCGATGAGGAGTCGGTCGCCCAGCTTCCGCCGTCGGTCTCGATCCGTCAGACGCTCGTCCTCTACGAGGAGGGAGCAGACACCAAGACCGTTGACGCAGCGGTGACTCGTGCTGCCAAGGCAGCCAACGCTGACGACATCCAGACGCAGGAGGATCAGCCGTCCAACGCAGCGCTGAGTCTCGACGTGGAGGGCTTCGGCCAGATGGCGATCGCGTTCCCTGTGATGTTCCTCACCGCTGCAGGACTCACGGTGTATGTCCTCCTCACAAGGATCGTGTATGCGCAGCGTTCCGTGATCGGCACGATGCGTGCGTCGGGCATGACTGCGAAGGCGCTTCGTCGGCACTATCTCGGCTACGGCATCTGGATCGGACTGGTTGGCTCACTTCTCGGCGTACTCGTAGGCCTCGCCATGGGATCGAGCATGACCAAGATGTACACAGGTCTCCTCGCCATCCCTGACACCATTGTCAGGTTCCGACCGTTCACCGCGATCGTCGGGATCCTGTTCGGCCTCGTAGCCGGCACCGTTGCTGCATGGATCCCCGCTCGATCTGCATACCGAAATGAACCAGCCCAGGCAATGAGGGGTATCGCCCCGTTGCTCTCGGCAGGCGAGAGCTTCGCCGAGAAGGTGCTCCCACCCCTGCGATCACTGCCTGCCCGATGGCGCATGACCATGCGCGGGATCGGTAGGGCAAAGGGTCGCAGCATCTCCACTGTGGTCGGCGTGATGCTTGCGCTGGTCCTGATCCTCGCTTCCGGCGGCATGATCGATACGATCGTCACGCTCGTCCAGAAGGAAACACAGGAGATCAATCTTCACGATGCGGTTGCTGTCACGGATTCGCCCGTGACCGCCGACTCGATTTCTGCAGTGAGTGGTGTCCCGCATGTCACGCGCTCTGAGGCTGTTGCGAGGTTGCCTGCCTCGGTGACGAAGAATGGGACAACGTACGCCACATCGCTCCAGGCGTTCGATAGGGACACGCAGATGCACGGATGGACCAACCCCTCCGGCGAATTGCCGAGCAGTGGCATCCTCGCAGGAGCGGCGCTTCGTGATGTGATCGATGTTGGAGAAGGAGACACGGTGACCATTGCGCTCACCGCACACGACGTGAGTCTGAGCTTTGAGATCGCCGAGTTCGTCGACGAGTCCCTCGGGACACCGCTCTACGTCGATCGGAACGTGCTCGAGAAGGCACTTGTCGTGGCAGGCGTCCCCGATGCTGAGGCGGTGCTCGCCGAGCCGACGGTCACGTCGCTGTACATCAACATCGATCCGACGGTTGACCGAGCCACGATCATCACCGCGATCGAAGGGTTGCCCGGGATCCTCGCCGTGCAAGACACGCGTACCTTCACGGATCTCATCAACGACAACCTGTCGCTGTTCTACGCGTTCGTCGGCATGATGCTGCTGTTCGGTGGCCTCATGGCGTTCGCGCTGATGTTCTCGACGATCTCGGTGAACGTGTCAGAGCGCTCCACCGAGTTCGCGACCCTCAAGGCCAGCGGGATGTCTGATCGGACGATCGGCTTCCTGGTGGCCGGTGAGAATCTCTTCCTCACAGGCCTCGGCATCATCCCTGGACTTCTGTTGGGGACGTGGGTAGCCGATGCGATGATGAAGAGCTACAGCTCGGACATGTTCTCTTTCGACCTCATCATCAATCCGATCACCTACATCGTCTCCGGGTTGGCGATGTTCGCCGTAGCGATCCTGAGCCTCATCCCAGGCATCCGCAGGATCCGGAGACTCAACGTCGGAGAGGTAATGCGCGAAAGAGCCGTTTGAGTCAGATTCCAGATACCAGATTCCAGATACCAGATACCAGATGCCAGATGCCAGATGTCAGACTCCAGATTCTCCCCCATCCAGAGACGACGTGAAGAAGGTAGAACGGTGTCCCCACTTCGTTCTACCTTCTACGTTTTACCTTCTTCGTTCTACCTTTTACCGCGAGCGAAGCGAGCTACTGCAGCCGTCTCAACTTCCTGCGGTCTTTCTCGGTCGTTCCGCCCCAGATGCCGAATCGTTCCTTCATCTCGAGGGCGTGGTCGAGGCACTCGTCACGGACGGGGCAGATGCCGCAGATCGTGAGCGCAGAAGCCTCTTCTGCCTTCGTCTGAGGGAAGAAGGTCATGCCCTTCTCGTCCTTGCACGCTGCGTACACCGCCCATGGCCGCTCGTCGA
>CBETWC010000252.1:0-3302 GCA_965539925.1 uncultured bacterium | reverse complement strand
GGCGTTGACAACGAGACGCTTCATCACATCGAGAAGCAGGTGAACGAGCGGGTCATCGCCAACAGCACAGTCACGACGGTCGAAACGTCCAAGGACGAAGCTGAGCAGATGGGCGCGATCGCGTTCTTCGGCGACAAGTACGGGGACGAGGTGAGAGTTGTCAAGATGGGCGACTTCTCGACGGAGTTCTGCGGCGGTACCCATGTGCCGACGACGGGACAGATCGGTCCACTGGTGTTTGTAAGTGAGGGTTCCGTCGGGTCGAACATCCGACGGGTTGAGGCGCTCACCGGCTCCGCGGCGTACGACCATCTCTCGGAACTCCGCTCCAACCTGGGCAACATTGGGACCATCCTTCGCGCGCAACCCGGCAAGGAAGTCGACGCTGCAATGTCGGTCGCGGACAGGCTCAAGGCCGCAGAACAGCGGATCGGGGAGTTCGAAGAGCGCGAGCGGACCCAGGTCGCCGATCGCATGGTCACCGAGGCCGAATCAATCGGGGGCGCGGCACTCGCGTCGGGCCGCATCGACGGAATCGGCGGAGACGGCATTCGAGCCCTCGCGTTCCAGGTGAGAGATCGGCTCGGCTCCGGTATCGGCGCCTTTGGCTCTGTGACAGACGGCAAGGCGGCAGTGATCGCGTTCGTATCGGAAGACCTTGTGCAGCGTGGAGTATCGGCGGGAGACATCGCGGGTGCAGGAGCGAAAGCCCTCGGAGGTGGCGGAAGCCGCGATCCCAAGCTTGCCCAAGCAGGAGGGCCGAATGCTGACGGCATCGACGAAGCGATCACGCTGATGCACACTGCTGCCAACGAGGCTTTGGCGAACCTGTGACCGTTCGATTCCTCGGCCTCGACCCGGGGGAACGTCGCATAGGCGTAGCGATATCTGATGCCACCGGTACCATCGCGTCACCGGTGGAGTTCGTCGACCGCAAGGCCAGGAACTACGAACAACGACTGCTGGATCTCTGCGCTGAGTGGGAGATCACGGCGATTGTCGTTGGTCTGCCTCTGAGCCTTGATGGAACAGAGGGACCCGCCGCTACGAGGTCACGGGAGTTCGGTGCACGAATCGAAGAACTCACGGAACTGCCAGTTCGGTTCCATGATGAACGATTCACGACGGTGACCGCTGAACAAGCGCTGCTCGAGGGTGGCGTGAAGCGACGGTCGCGAACAACGAAACGCGATCAGATCGCCGCTGCCGTGATGCTGCAGGGCTTTCTGGACAGACGGAGATACGCAATTGGAGCCGACGACGAACAGCACAACTGACAAGACGGGCAGCTCTGCTGCGCGTGTTGCTGTCGTTGTCGCGGTTGTGCTTGTGGCAGTCCTCGCACTCTTCCTTCTTGCCAGATCAGTTGCCGGCCTCGTCGCCGGAGGAGACGGCTGGGATGTAGAACCCGGTCAACCCGTTGAAGTCACGATCCAAGCGGGAAGCTCTGCGTCAAGTATCTATCGGATCTTGAATGATGTCGGTGTGGCCAGATCGAGCGAGCTGGAGGCAGCGGCCAAAGCCGCCTCGGTCGAGGATCGGCTTCAGGCCGGCACGTTCAGCTTCACGACTGATATGGATCCAGACGTTGTTGTGCGTCGCCTCGTTGAAGGCGGGGATGCGGTCACAGGGAAGACCTTCACCGTGATCGAGGGTTGGACGGTTGACAGAATCATCGATGAGCTCTCCGACGTGACCCCGTACTCGCGAGCAGAGTTCCAGATCGTCCTTCGCGATGAACTTGTGACCTCGAATCTCCTTCCTGAGAGCATCGAGGATCCCCTTGGCCGCTGGGAGGGCTTGTTCTACCCGGCCAGGTATCCGATGGCCGACAACGCGACACCCGCTGAGATCCTTCAACCGATGGCAGATGAGATGGCGAGACGATTCGATGCCATCGACTGGTCAGGCATCGGTGCCTTCGACATGTCTCCCTACGAAGCGCTCGTCCTGGGATCACTCATCGAGTGGGAAGCAGGTACCGACGCCGACCGACCGATCATCGCGTCTGTGATCCACAACAGGCTCGAACGCAACATGCGACTGCAGATCGATGCGACCGTGATCTACGCACTCGGCTACAACCCCGGGCGCGTCCTTGCGGATCATCTCAAGACCGAGTCGCCGTACAACACCTATCTCATCGATGGACTTCCGCCGACTCCCATCGGAGCGGTGTCGGCAGCGAGCCTTGAGGCTGCCATCAATCCCAGCCAGACGGAATATCTCTTCTATGTTCTTGGCAACGAGGATGGTTCCCACGTGTTCGCAGAGACATACGAAGAGCATCAGGCCAACGTGAAGGCTGCGAAAGCGGCTGGAATCCTGCCGTGAAGTTCGCTGTAGTCGGGGACCCTGTTGAGCATTCTCGATCGCCAGCGATCCACAACGCGGCCTTCGCCTCTCTCGATATCGACGCACACTTCGGCTTCATGCAGGTGCCTGAGGATGACTTCGCCAACGTTGTGAACGCACTCCGTTCGGGCGAACTGGATGGCGTCTCCGTAACCATGCCCCACAAGAACAATGCCCATGAGGCTGCCGATGAGTTGTCGGAACCAGCATCACGATCCGGCGCAGTGAACACGCTCGTGATGTCTGATGGCCATCTCGTTGGTCACAACACCGATATTGCTGGCGTACGACACGCTCTTGCAGCAGTCGAATCGAACGCTGAAGCCCCTGTACTGCTGCTCGGTTACGGCGGAGCAGCTGCGGCCGCTCTGCTCGCTGTCGATGGCAGGGACATCTTTGTCTCAGGCAGAGATCACGACAAGGCACAGGCACTCGTCGATCGCGTTGGCGTGGACGCGAGAGTGATCCCGTGGGGGCAAGCCGTACAGATGGCCACGGTCATCAACGCAACTCCACTCGGCATGACAGGGGAGTACCTTCCCGACGGCATCGTCGAGCGGGCAGGGGCACTGGTTGACATGACCTACGGCAACCAGCGGTCGCACTCCGTTGCCCACGCCTCGGCGCTCGGCATACCTTCTGCTGATGGTCTCGTCATGCTTGTCGGCCAAGCGGCCGAGGCCTTCGAGATCTTCACCGGTCAGCGGGCATCGCTCTACGCAATGGAAGCCGCCGCACGCGGATAGGCGTCTCCCTCTGGGCGTAAACTGAGATCGGTCCACGTGAGGAGGATGTCGTGAGTTCAAGCAATTCGTGCGCTGCCGGTGGGGGAGCGATGTACGGCCTTGGCATCTTCGGAGCCCTTGTCTACTTCTGGCAGCAGGCTGATTCATTCTGGGAGTACGTCGGCTCTATCGTCCAAGCCTTCGTCTGGCCCGCATTCATGG
>CBETWC010000251.1:0-3314 GCA_965539925.1 uncultured bacterium | reverse complement strand
AGGACGTAGGGAAGGCGTTCGGTCTCACCCAGGCCCAGGTGAATGGGCTCACCAAGTACGTTGATACCCGTGATCCCAAGACCCTCAGAGAGGTGGTCGAACTCCCCGACGGGCTCACGGCAGACCACATCTACGACGTCTGCCACCGCCTTGACGGCTTCCCAAGGCATCTGGGCATCCACTCGGGCGGCATGGTTGTTGCACGCCGACCCTTGTGGGAGACCGTGCCGATGGAGTGGGGGAGGATGCAGGATCGCTCGATCATCCAGTGGGACAAGACGGATGCTGCAGCAATGGGGGTCGTCAAGTTCGATCTCCTTGCGCTTGGAGCATTGAACGCTCTCCATCTCTCTGTCGACACGATCGCAGAGGCGCACGGCATAGACATCGATCTGGCAACCATCCCGCAGGAGCCGGTCGTGTACGAGATGCTTACGCGTGCTGACACCGTTGGGGTGTTCCAGGTCGAGTCCAGGGCACAGATGGCGACACTGCCGAGGATGAAGCCTCGCACCTTCTACGACCTCGCCGTGGAGGTTGCGCTCATACGTCCCGGGCCGATCCAGGGCCAGTCCGTACATCCATATCTGAGGAGGCGGAACGGCGAGGAGCCGGTGCAGTTCATCCACCCTGCAGCGGAGCCGATTCTTGCCAAGACGCTCGGCGTCCCCATCTTCCAGGAGCAACTCATGGAGATCGCCCGGGTGTGTGCGGGTTTCACCCCGGGGCAATCTGACAGGCTCAGACAGGCGATGACCCACAAACGTTCAGCCGAGGAGATGGCCAAGCTCAAGGAAGAGGTGTTCGACGGGATGGCGTCCAAGGGAATCCTTGGTGCCCCTGCCGATGACTTGTGGGAGAAGCTCCAGGGGTTCGCGTCCTTCGGGTTCCCCGAGTCCCACTCGGTCTCGTTCGCCTACATCGTGTACGCCGCGTCCTGGCTCAAATACCACTGGCCGGCAGAGTTCTTCGTCGGACTCCTGAACGCGCAGCCGATGGGGTTCTACTCGCCGAACTCCCTCGTCGCCGACGCTCTTCATCACGGCGTTGTCGTGCTCGCTCCGGATGTGAATCACTCGATCCACGATTGCACGGTGGAGCCGTACGACATCGACGTGAGCGACCTTGCCGAGTATCTCGGCATGGCTTGGAGACGGGGGATGGGTGCAGCAGACGATCCGGTGCGCCAGTCGGTGGCCCTGAGGGTTGGGCTGAGATATGTCCGCAACCTTGGTGTCACCGACATCACTCGAATCGAAGCTGCACGATTGGCATCTGGCCCATTCAGGACACCGGAGGATTTCGCCCAGCGGACCGGACTGTCGGTGGGGGCACACGAGGGACTTGCAGCTTCCGGCGCCTTCGGATCCATTGGGCTAGGGAAGAGGGACGGCCTGTGGGCAGCGGGAGCGCTTGGGAGCCTTGGGCCGGGAAAGCTTGCTTTGGAGGACCGGTCATCGTCGCCCCGTCTTCCCAAGATGGAGGGGGAGGACCACATGCAGGCAGATCTCTGGTCGACGGGGATCACCGTGCTCCACCCCGTCTCGTTCATCAGGGATCGGTTGGCAGCCGATGGGGTTGTCCCGATCGCTGATGCTCTCCGCCTTCGGAGCCACAACTCGAGAATCAGGGTTGCTGGAGTTGTCACCCATCGTCAACGTCCCGAGACTGCCAACGGAGTCCGATTCATCAACCTCGAGGACGAGACTGGGATCATGAACGTTGTGATGATGCCGGTCGTGTGGGAGGCGAACTACGAGATCGCGCGCAAGGCGGTCGGGGTCGTGATCGAAGGTGTGCTTGAGTACCGCGATGGTGTCACCAACCTGGTGGCAAGGCGACTCCACGAATGGCCGGCACCCGAGATGGCCTCGCGCGATTTCCGGTGACAGAGCACTGGTCGTGAGTCGAACGACCCATTTTGAGCAATGACTTCACTTCGATGTGTCCAAAGCCGATAGAGTGGAAGCAAGACGGTGGAGGCAGGATGAGTCAGGTATTCAGCGGGTCGGTATTGCTCCCAGGAGAGACGGGTGCCGGCCTACACGCAACATTCGAAATGGGTGACCAATCCATCAACCTGATCGCGGGTGACGATGAACTCGGGACCTGGACGCGTGCCGATTGCGACGTGTCCCCAACCGGGAATGGCTCCTTCCAGATGAACCTTGCGGGAGACCAAGTTGCATTCACCCCGTCCTCTCCATCGGCATTCGCTGAAGCAATGTCTGTGCCTCTGACCCCGGAATCCGAGAGCGATGAACGCTCTGACAGACCGAGGTTCGACTACGACGCTGCGATCGATGAAGTCATTGCCAGCGTCAAGCCGCTTCGCAACCCGAACGACGATGACGAGATCCTTTCGAAGCCACTCCTTGTGGGCATCGTGGGACTGTCAACCGCCGTAATGGCTGGTCTTGTCACCGTTTCGATGGCGCTCTGACAGGCGTCAGGGACGAACTGTCGACAACTGCTTGACGACTTCAGCTGCTTGCTTCGCGCCCTCTGCTGACACGTCCAGGTGGAATACGGCTCTGACGGTGGTGGGGCCGACCTCGAGCATCGATACGCCTTCCGAGAAACATGCCTCTGCGAACGCTTGGGCATCGGGTATCTCGAAGTAGACAAGGTTCGTTTGAACCGATTCGAGATCGACGTCAATGCTGTCAGACTCAATGATCGACTCTGCGAAGGCCCTTGCGTTTGCGTGATCGTCGGTGAGGCGTTCTCGATTGTGCTCGAGGGCGAAGAGGGCACCAGCCGCAAGGATGCCGGCCTGTCGGAAGCCTCCACCGAAGACTTGCTTGAACCTCCGCGCTGTCCCGATCGTGTCGGCGGATCCGACGAGTGCGGAGCCCACGGGGGCGCCGAGACCTTTCGAGAAACAGACATTGACCGTGTCGAATCCGGTAGAGAGTTCGACGAGGTCGGATCCCGTCGCCGCTGCGGCATTCCAGAGGCGAGCGCCGTCGAGATGCGTCCGCAAGCCGAGATCGTGCGCAGCATCGAGCACGGAGCCTCTTTGGGCGGAGTCCCAGACGGTTCCACCTGAATCGTTATGCGTGTTCTCAAGGCAGACCAAGGTCACCGGGGAGAACAAATGGCTGGGCAGCGCATGGTGGGGCTCGGGCACCGATGCTCGCACCTGGTCCGCGGTGAACGTCCCATACGGGCCGGGGAGCGGAGCAAGGGTGACTCCTGAGTTGTGCGCAGCCCCTCCGAGTTCGTGTCGGACGATGTGGGCTTCATCGTGCAGTAGAACGATGTCACCTGGCTGGGTGTGCGTGCGGAGCGCGATCTGGTTGGACATCGTG
>CBETWC010000250.1:0-3331 GCA_965539925.1 uncultured bacterium | reverse complement strand
GGTCGTTGAGTTGCTGATGGCAAAGGGGCTCAAGGTCGTCGCCATCCGCCACCCGATGCCGTACGGGAATCTCGCCCAACAGAAGGTGCAACGGTTTGCTGAGGTTTCTGATCTCGCCAAACATGAGTGCACCATCGAGGAGATGGAGGAGTACGAGCCGCACGTGGTGCGTGGCAACGTCATCTACGCAGGTGCGGACTACGAGGCGATCGTCCGAGCAGCGGAGAACGACCCCGATGGGTGCGACGTCATCGTCTGGGACGGCGGCAACAACGACTTCAGCTTCTATAAGCCTGATCTCCAGATCACCGTCGTGGACCCGCATCGGCCCGGCCATGAACTGTCGTACTACCCGGGAGAGGTGAATCTGCGCACGGCCGATGTCGTGGTGATCAACAAGATCGACAGTGCAGACCTCGACGACATCGAAGAGGTACGGGCGAACATCGATGCCGTGAACCCGGACGCCATCGTGGTGGATGCAGCGTCAACGCTCACAATCGATGACGCGTCTGTTGTTCGGGGCAAACGTGTCCTCGCCGTCGAGGACGGACCGACGCTGACACACGGTGGGATGAGAATCGGTGCGGGGATGGTCGCGGCATCCAAGTACGGGGCTACCGAGTTCGTTGATCCCCGGCCATGGCTCGTTGGCAAGCTCAACGACACCTTCGACAAGTACCCCGAGATCGGCGAGCTGCTGCCTGCCATGGGCTACGGCGCCGAGCAACTCGCTGATCTTGAGAAGACGATCGATGCTGTCGACTGTGACGCCGTGGTCATCGGCACACCAATCGACCTTTCACGGATCATCAACATCTCCAAGCCACATACGCGGGTCCACTACGACCTTCAGGAGATCGGTCAACCAGATCTCGAAGCCACGCTCTCGGATTTCGTTCGCGGCATCGAATCGGCGTAGCCCTGAATCGGGATTCAGTGCGAAGGAGCGAACACCTGGCGCGTGACGATGCCACGAACCGTCCGGGCTGCGACGACCGTGCCGACGGTGAGTAGGAAGACCACGGTGAACCAGTAGAACCAGTGGATGCTCGTGAACCCGGTCACCTTCCAGGCAACACCCGTTGCAACGGCCAATGCACCGGAGGGGAACGTGAACGCCCACCACGACAAGGCGTAGGGAAGGTCGGCCCGTAAGGCATACGACGTCACGATCACCAAAGCCATCAGGAACGCCCAGGCGGCGAACCCCCATGAGGCGATGATGCCCAGCGTCGACATGGCGACGACGATCTCGGGATCGATGCCAAAGGCAGGATTTGTCTCGAACAGGTGCATGAGCTTGAAGAGGATCACCGCAATGATCGCCGTCGGGGCGATCGCTATGAATGACGTTGCGGCAAGACGGCTTGGCGGAAGCGTTTCAAGGACATACCGCTGGTAGACGAGTGACCCGACGAACAAGAACAGGAAGAAGCCGACTCCGAAGCTGAGCATGGAAAAGCCGAACGCGAGCTCGAACCGTCCGGGGAAGATGGCCGCAAGCTCGAAGCCGGCAACAGGGATGAGGAGCTTCGACACCGGTGGGATGAACCAGCCATAGCTGGCATGCGTGAGTTCGACCGACTCGTGGTGAAAGACCCGCGGCAGGACGATGAATCCCGTCACATAGATCCCAATTGATCCGACCAGCCACATCCACCATGCGAGCTCACGGGCTGTCGCAACAGAGGTGAAGAGATCTGGGTACTTGAGGAAGTTGAGCGCAAGGATGACCACGGCGATCGGCATGGTTGGAAAGAAGCTGCCCGCCACCGGGTGCGAGAGATCGTGATTCACAGCGGATGGGAACCAGAAGATTCGGAGCGTCCACGGCACGAGGGCAGCGAAGAACATCAGAAGAGACAGCACCATGAACACGGCGGCGATCGGACGTGCGATCGAAGGCGTCAGGAAGGACACCGCAAGCGGCACGACGGCTGTCCCCATCACAGCAGCGAACCATGCCGGACTGAAGTCCTCGATGATGCTGGCTAGGGATCCATCGTGGGTCGTGTGATCATCCATGGACATTCGCTCCTTGCGTCTGCTCCGCCGAGGTACCTGGTCCGGGAGCTTGTACCGCAAATGGTATCGGGGCTTGCTCCTATCGATCAGACCATCACGCCCGCGACACCTGCCTCGATTCGAAGTGCCGCAGGCCCAGGGTTGGCACGCCGGGACGGTCTTCTATGCCGATGACAAGCGCGACGAGATCCACCAACTGGGCGACTTCATGGACTTCTGCGATCAGTACCTGGTGGGAGATGGCGGGACGCTGCTCGACATGCCTTTCATGCCTCGCAGCTTCGGAAAGATGATGGAGAAACTCGGCGGATGGGACATCCCCTCCTGTGGACCGCAGACTTCACGCTGGACGACGGTGAGAATGGCGAGGACAAGTACGTGCTGGGCGACATCAACTGCTCATGCGTCGGCTTCACAAGCCACCACGGCCGCGGCATCCAGGACACCGTCGCAAGCCAGGTCATCAGCGTCGTCGACGCCCACCACAACTGAGATCCAGAGATCATCAGCTATACGATTCGACCATGATCCGCAACGATCGCGAGCACTGGAACAAGCGATTCACCGACCGCCCGTGGCCGCGGGATCCGTCTCCATGGCTCGTCAAGAACGCCGATCTCCTTGCCGAGGCGGGGAATGCCATTGACATCGCCGGTGGTACCGGCCGCAACGCGCTCTGGTTGGCACAACGTGGGTGGAACGTCACGATTGCGGATGTGTCCGATGTTGCGATCGGATTCGCTATTTCCAGCGCCGGGGAGTTGGGGATCACGATCGACACAGTGCTCATGGATCTGAACACGGAAGCCGTGCCCAAAGGTCCCTGGGATGCCATGTTGTTGTTCCACTATCTGCATCGCCCGCTCATCGGACGCCTGGTAGCCACGCTGGTGCCCGAGGGATTGCTCGTAGGTGCACTGGCGACGGTCAAGAACCTCGAACTCAACCAGAGGCCTCCACTTCCCTACCTCTTGGAAGAGGGCGAACTCCCGATCCTGCTCGACGGCCTCGACCTCCTCAGATACGAGGAGGGCTGGTTCGACGACCACCACGAAGCCAGATTCGTCGCCCGAAAGCCCTGAGCCCAGCCCTTGCTTGCGAGCCAGGAGGGATGCAGTGAGCGTTCATCGCTAGGCGTTCATCGTTTGGCGTTCTGCAACACCCCCCTGCATCGCTTCGCTCTGCCGTCCCCCCGCCAAGGGGGGGACGCTTCTTCAGTCGTCCTCCCTTCAGCCTCAATCCGCCGTTCGATGGAACGCCTGCTCTGTCGTCCTCCCTTCAGGGAGGACACGCGAGCGCAGCG
>CBETWC010000249.1:0-3344 GCA_965539925.1 uncultured bacterium | reverse complement strand
CCGAACTGCGGGTTCCCTTCAGCGAAGTGGAAGTCCAAGAAGTTCGTGATGTGCGGGTAGTCACCCGTCCAACCGAGGAGGTGGATGCCGTCACACGTCCCAGCAGCTGAACACTGCTGGATGAAGTCTGCGGACTCCATGACAACAACCTCTGCATCGATGCCGAGGTTCTCTGCGAGCTGGGCCTGGATATCAGCAGCAACGTTGCCTGGTGTCGGCAGGTAGCCACGCGTGACATCGCGGTAGTAGATCTTCGTTTCGAACCCGTCAGGGAAGCCAGCGTCGGCGAGAAGCTGCTTGCCTGCGGCCGGATCGAAGTCATACCAGCTCTCGCCCTCACAACCGTTCTCAACGGAGCACGGGGTGAAGTGCGAAGCAGTCTCGGATCCCGGCGGGTAGAACGTATCGACGATCCGCTGACGGTCGATACCCAGGGCAATGGCCTTGCGCACGTCGGCGTTGTCGAACGGCTCGAAGATGTCCGTGAAGCCCATGTAGAAGATATTCGGTTCAGGCTTGTCGAGCAACGTCAGATTGGCGTCGCCCTCGACCGTGCCGTAGTCCTCAGGACCGGGGAACGTCATGCCATCGGCGTTGCCGCTCTGCAGTTCGATCAATCGCCCAGAACTCTCAGTTGCCCACTTCAGGACGAAAGTGCTGTGCGTTGGCTTGGCGCCGTAGTAGTCGTCGTTGCGAGCAAAGACGACAGAATCGCCCCTGACCCACTCCTTCAGACTGTACGGTCCCGTACCGATCGGGTTGTCGAGCGGTGATCCACCGGTTGCCTCGAGATGCTCGGCTGGCTGGATGCCAAACACGTTGAATGCGATCTGGGCGAGGAATGCCGGGTGAGGACCGCAGAGTGTGAATTCAACGGTGAACTCATCGACTGCTTCGATCGTGTTGACGCGGCCGCCGTAGTCGCAACCGCCCGCATCGATGATCTCGCCCACGAATTCCGGGTCCGGTGCAACGGTTGTTGCCGTGCCGCCGTCTGCTGTTGTCGTGGTTTCTGCGTCCGGTGCCTGCGTTGTCGTTGTGTCGTCTGTGCTACCTGCACAGGCAGCAGCAACGAGTGCGAACGCAAAAACGAGGACCAGCCACGCTGTCTTTCGTCTCATGTATATGCCTCCAATTGTCCACCCTGGACCCAGACCTTCCGATGCTGGATCTCAGATAGCCTTCACGCTAGCCGATACCCAACCGCCTTGAGTCAAAATGACCGTACGCGGCTCTCGGCTTTGGCCTCGGAATTTTCGTCTACCGTCTGGTGCCTATCGATCGGGAAGGCTCATGGATCTCACCGCTGAACTCATCAACACCGTTACCTGGAGGATTCCAAACGCTCTTGCTCTCGTTGGGTCGCGGGCCAAAGACGAGTGGAACGCCATGACCACCTCATGGATCACGCAGGTGGCCCAGGAGCCTGTGCTCATTGGCGTCGGGATCGACAAGGCTGCGGTGACGCATCGACTCATTGCCGACGGCGGCTCGTTCACCGTGAACCTGTGGGACTCCGAGAACACGCGTCCGTTCGTGAAATTCTCGAAGCCAGCAGTGAAAGATGGGATGCAGCTCAACGGTTGGCCCATCACCGAGGGACAGACCGGTGCACCTGTCTTTGAGGATGCCATCGCCTGGATGGAGTGCACCGTGACCCAGGCAGTTGACTGTGGAAGCCACACTTTCTTCATCGGTGAGCTCGTCGCTGCAGGCATCAACAATGAGGAAGCGAGGCCAGCGGCGATGTCGGACACCCGCATGAAGTACGGCGGTACCCGCCGGGGGCATTGAAGCGAGCCTCCGGCTCGCCGACCGCTCCGCGCGCTCGCTCTACGACACACGACTGTCCTCCCTTCAGGGGGGACGGGCGAGTCTTCGAGCCAGGGGGGACCGTGAGCCTGCGAACCCGGTACGGCACGACCTCTTGCGTTCAGCGTCCAGCGTCTGTCGATGGGTTGCTGGTGGCGTGCCGCTTGAGGCTCGCAGGCTCGCACCCCCTCCTGAACATCGACTTCGTCGCTGTTCCGTCCTCCCTGAAGGGAGGACAATCTGATGTGCTCGAAGCGCGACATCTCACCACCGGGGGAGAGAGCCAAGAGAGGATGCTGGCTGATGGCTGATAGCTGTCGATCAGAGATGTCCGCCGAGGCAGAGGCGAGTCTGGATGTCGAGATCGCCGGTCTCTTCGAGGTCGCAGGACTTCTGGAGGAGCTTCACTGCTCGCTCGGTCCCCTTGCCGTAGTCCCCGTCCGCAGGTCCACCGTAGAACTCGAGTTCGATGAGGGTTTCTTGTACGTCGGTGATGTAGTCCCCGTTGGCCTGGAGGAGTGGCACCAACTCAGCGTCCGTGTTGGGGCCGAACTTGCCGTCCGCGTCGAGACCCACGTCGGCTTGGAACTTCGCGATAGCCGCCCGGGTCTTCTCTCCGGCGATTCCATCGACCTTGTCTGTGAAGTACCCGAGGGCTGCCAGGTCTTGCTGAACCACGATCATGGTCGACGTTGCACCGAGCTTCGGCAGAGTCGTCGTGGTCGGAGGCAGGGTTGTGGTGGTCGTAGCTACGGTGGTTGGCACGGGTGCAATGGCCAGCGTGGTTGAAGTCGTGGTGTCGGTCGCGTCGCCACCACCACACGCGGCAACAGCGAGCGTGAAGACACCCAGCAGTATTCCCGGCCACACGTTCTTCATTTCGAACTTCACACTACATGACGTTTGCTGGGTGTGTTCCACGGGGCATGTCCTCTGGTATAATCTGGGTGCCGGTTCCCCCAACAGCCGGATGTGCTTCATGGCGACCACCGAAACGCGGATCGATCTTGTCGACCTTGTCTGTCCGGGTTGCGACTGCGGCACATGTGTGAGCGAGTCGATCCGTGAAATCGGCCAGATCCCTGGTGTGAACCATGTGCGTGTCGACCGCAGGCGAATTCAGATTGTGGTCAGGCACGATGCAGATGGGGTGTCCAACGATCGACTGCGTGCCGTGGTCGAGGCGAAGGGGATTCCCCTGGCCACCTGGGAGACCGCTGAATAATGCATGTCGATCATCTCGACGACCATGCATCACCACTCGCTGTGGTCTCGGCTCAGCCATTCCGCCACCAGGAGTGTCAGAACCTCGACCTTTGCGACTGGCGCGCCTGATCGCCGATCTGACCAACGGCACTAGTCAACAGCCTCCTAGCGCTCGATTGCGACCAGGCCAGCCGTCATGATCTGTTGCGGGAGGAAGCCGAACGCTTTGTACAACTCGGCAATGGTCCCTGACTCGCCGAAGCGATCGACACCGATGGGCATCACCTTCTGGCCGAATACCGACCCGAGCCAGGCCATCGAATGCG
>CBETWC010000248.1:0-3356 GCA_965539925.1 uncultured bacterium | reverse complement strand
TGCGTTACGACTTGGCCGATTGGAGTGAGCGTGCAAGGCTTGGATATGCGCGATAGCTACGGACCGGCAGGGCAAACGAGATGCGACGCGCCGTGACGGTGATTGGGGTTGCGGCGCTGGTCGTTGGTGTCGCGGTGGCTGCGGTGTGGACCTTCCAGCGGAAACTCATCTACCTACCTTCACAGAGTGTTCCCAGCGTTGACGCGATCTTCCCCGCAGCGGAAGAAGTGACCTTCCATACAGAGGACGGCCTGACGCTGGCGGCGTGGTTCGTTCCCGCGACCGGGACGCCAACCGACGTGACAGTGCTCGTGTTCAACGGGAACGGTGGGAACCGTGCCGACAGATCCGAGCTTGCTCGGGAACTGTCTGACCGCGGATATCAGGTACTTCTCTTTGACTACCGCGGGTACGGGGGAAACCCAGGCAAGCCGTCCGAGGATGGTCTAGTGGCAGACGGAAGAGCCGCCGTTGAGTACCTGCTCTCCCGGGACGACGTCGATCCGCGCAGTCTTGTCTACTTCGGGGAATCACTTGGTGCCGCTGTGGCGATTGGAGTTGCGGATGAACGCCCGCCGTCGATCCTGATACTGCGCTCACCGTTCTCGTCGCTGGCCGAGATTGCGTCGGTGCACTATCCGTTCCTCCCCGCATCGTTGCTGCTGTGGGACGAGTACCCGAACGTCGAAACGATTCGAGGGATTGATGTGCCGACCCTCGTGGTTGCAGGATCCGGGGACAGGACGATCCCGAGTGACCAGTCAGAGATGGTCTACCGAGCGGCCTCCGGCCCCAGGAGATTCGTACTCATCGAAGGGGCCGATCACAACGACACCGCTCTCAGCTCTGGTTCTGGACTCATCGACGAAGTCGCCGCATTCATTGACGAGCAGAGCTCATAGCCGTTCGATACGAACGCTGAGGATGCGATGCGGTGTTGTTTCGAGGACCGTGAATCGAAGACCGTCCGCCTCGATCGAATGTCCAGTTTTTGGGAAGTGACCGGCCAAAGCGATGAGGAGCCCTGCGATTGTGGTCCACTCGCCTCGTGGCAGAGATTGATCGAGGGTGCGTTCGATGTCGTCGGTGTCGGTGATCCCTGACGCGATCCAGGTGCTGCCATCGACCTGCTCGATATCAGTTGACGCGGGTTCGCGAACCGAAGAGATCGAGCCAACAAGTCGCTCAACGATGTCTTCGATCGTGACGATGCCCGCAGTCCCGCCGAACTCGTCGACAACGACAGCGAAGTGGGTCTTGCTCCTTTGCATGCTGCCTATGAGCTCGACGACTCTCTTCGACTCTGGAACTACGAGCGGATCGAGGGCGACAGACGAGACGGAGCGATCCGGATGGTCAATTGCCACGCTCGCGAGATCGTGCATTCCCACGACGCCGACGATGTGATCGATGGTGTTCTCGTAAACGGGAATCCGACGGTGACCATTCGCAATAGCCACATCAAGGGCATCACGCACAGAAGCGGAGGAGGGAACAGCGATCACATCGAGGCGCGGTATGTAGATGTCATCGACCCGCTGGTCGCCGAGTTCGAAGGCACGGTCCATCAGCACATGATCAGATTGCTCGATCGTGCCCCTCGCGGCTGCCTCAGAAGCCAGCCTCAGAAGTTCCTCCTCTGTGGGCGCCGTCGGTGACGCAATCCCTGTACCTGGGGCCTGTAGGTCCGCGAACCAGACGAGCACCGAAACAACGGGCCTCAGAAACCAGGCGAGAAGCCTGAGTAGGGGAGCGGTGGCCCGCGCTACCGCCTCTGGATGACGAACGGCATAGGTCTTCGGAATCGCTTCCGAGTAAACGAAGAGCACGAACGTGAGCACGAAAGTCGCGACCGTCACACCAACCGATCCGAAGAGCCGTGCCGCAAGCGCTCCCGCCACGGTCGCCGCACCGATCTGGACGAGGAGAACAACGAGCAACACGGTGTTGAGCACTCGCGGAAGGTCGTCGAGCAACGAGAGCATCGTTGCTGCGTTGCTGTCGCCGGCTTCGGATGCCACCTCGAGGCGTACTCGTTGGACGCGAAGGAGCGCCGCCTCCGAAGCTCCGAGTACCGCGGCGACGATCACCATTGCAACCAGGGAGACCAGCAGCCAGATGTCGAATCCCGTCATTGAGGCAATCTTCTCACGAATTGGTCCATCGTCAGCAGACTTCGCCAGTCAGGTACCTTGCTGCCATGAGCACACGACCAACAGCACTCCTGCACGATTCAGTCGAAATGCCTATGTACGGACTCGGCGTCTTCAAGACCAAGGACGGCGATGAGGTCCGAAACGCGGTCATGTGGGCCATCGAGGATGGCTACAAGCTGATCGATACTGCAGCCATCTACAAGAACGAAACAGGGGTCGGAGAAGCAGTTGCAGCCTCAGGTATCCCAAGAGAAGACATCTTCGTGACAACCAAGCTGTGGAACACGGAGCAGGGATACGAAACGAGCCTCGCGGCATTGTCAGCGAGCCTCGACAAGCTCGGCTTGGACTACGTCGATCTCTATCTCATCCACTGGCCTGTCGCGGAGAAGACCGAGGAGACCTGGCGTGCAATGGAGCATCTCCAGAGTGAGGGTCTCACAAGGGCGATCGGCATCTCCAACTTCGAGCCTCACCATCTGGAACAGCTCATGACAAGTGCGAATATCGCCCCGTCAGTCAACCAGGTAGAGCTTCACCCGAACCTCCAGCAGGCCGACGTCCGGGCGGCGAACGCGGCTGTTGGCTGTCTCACACAGGCATGGAGTCCGCTGAAACAGGGTCAGGTCCTTTCAGATCCCAAGATCGCTGACATTGCTTCCGACCTTGGTGTCACCCCGGCTCAGGTCGTGATTCGGTGGCAGCTGCAGCTTGGTATCTCGACGATCCCCAAGTCGGTGAAGAAGCACCGCATCCATGAGAACGGCGACGTATTCGGGTTCGCGCTTGCAGAAGAACAGATGGATGCGATGGCATCCCTCGATACAGGCGATCGTGTCGGCCCACACCCCGACCACAGGGATTTCTAGCTCTTACAATTGACCCCCAGTCCGATAGCCCGTGTGCTCATTGGTTTGGAGCGGATTGGTCGCTTCTTTGTCCTCCCTTCAGGGAGGACGGAACAGCGACGAAGTCGATGTTCAGGAGGGGGTGCGAGCCTGCGAGCCCGGTACGGCAAGATCGCTACGACCTCAATCCACCCCAGAGCTCTGGGCCCTCTGGCGGTGCTTGGTGGCGTGCCGCTTGAAGCTCGCAGGCTCGCACCCCCTCCTCGCTCGCTGCGCTCGCGTGTCCTCCCTGAACCTGGATCCGCGATCTGGGACCGCTTGATCGAACATCCGCCGTGCCAACACAGGGCTT
>CBETWC010000247.1:0-3397 GCA_965539925.1 uncultured bacterium | reverse complement strand
CCGGCTACATTGAAGCAGCGTCTTGTGCATTGACTACACCTTCTTGATGTAGGCGACGTTGCGTCGGTCGTGCACGAACCCAAGTGACTCGTAGATGTGGAAAGCACCCGTCGGGTTCTCCGAATCGACGCCGAGGGTGGCATACTCCATCCCCGCCTCCTTGAAGGCTTCCATCGCCAGGGTCACCAGGGCTGAAGCGATACCTCGCTTCCGGTGTGATCGGATGGTTCCGAGTCCTTCCACCCACGCTTCCCTTCTCCCTTTGTCCTCAAAGTCGTGTGGAAACGCTGCCGCCGATAGGTAGGCGACGGGTTCGCCATCGTCATAGACGACAAAGGACGCGTTCTTGATGAGGAACTCGTTCTCGTTCTGCGCCCAGGCCTTCTCGGACTGTGGCTGCGAACCCCAGTGATCCACGAACGATGCATTGTGGGCGATTCTCGAGTGCTCGAGTGGCGCTGACTCCCACGTCTGGATCGTCAGACCGTCGTCGAGCGGTGAAGGGTCGATGGGCTGAGAAAGATCCCGGGTCAACTCGTCGTAGTAGCGCATCGGCTCATACCCGTGCTCAGCGAAGAATTCGAGCCTCTCCGTTTGCCAGTCATAGCCGCCGCGCCACAACCAACGCTCGAACCCATCGTCCTTCTCACCGAATCGCTGCATGCACCTGGCTTCCCACCACTCCAAGGCGAACTCCAGGACCGCCGACGTTCGGAAGTCTGGGTGGATGTAGTTGTCGTCGAACGCTCGCCACATGGTCTCTGCGATCGTCGGAACGTACGACCACAGTGACGCCAAAATCCGGCTGGCCTCGTCGATGGCCACCAGGGAATCTTCCTCGACACTGCAGTAGTCCGATTCCCATCGGTCGAGGATCTCGGACTCGACCTCGCGCCAGCCACCGTCTTCTTCAAAGCAAGCATCCTGGAGCATGACGATTGCTGGCGCGTCACTCTTGACGGCAGGCCTCCACGTGATGCCAGCCACGGAAGGGGTTTCTGGGAGTCGGTCGGTCATGCGACGATCTTACGCGAGACAGGCAGTTCAGTTTTCGTCAGATTCGAACCGATCGCGAAGCAGGAACGGAACTGCGAGAAGCCCGATGAACACGACGAGAGCGATGCCATTGAGGGCCCACGAGTAGCTCGGCCGTCCTGACTCGACCACACCGATCAGGTCGAGCGCTTCGGTTGCCACGATCGACGTCACGATCGCAATCGCAATCGCCGCGAGTATCCAGGCGATCCCGAGTCCGAGGAGCTTCAACGTTGACATGGGAACGAAGATACCCAGGAGGCACCTCCGCCCACCCTTCGCCGAACCCAACCACAGTCTCCGTGGTCTGGAACCCAGGGTTCTAGACCGTCGTGGCAACCGTCTAGAACCCTGGGTTCGCAGGACTAGAGCTGTTTGGGGTGAGGGAGGGGGAAGCCGGGGCGGGGGCGCTCGGATGCGACGTCGGAGCGGAAGCGGTACAACGCGGCGGGTCGGCCTCCTGTGGACGATCGATGGCCACCGGTCGCCTCGACCAGCTCTCCCCTATCCACGAGCCTCCTGAAGTTCTGTTTGTGCAAGCCGAACCCTGTGATGGCCTCAACCGCGCCTTGGAGCTCTGTGAGCGTGAACTCCTCCGGCATGACCTCGAAGATCACGGGGCGGTACGTCAGCTTCCCTCGCAATCGACCAAGCGCCGTTGCCGCGATGCGTCTGTGATCCCCCGCCATGGCCATGCCGAACACGCCGCCTGGCACAGGGTTGCGACTGTCGATGAAATGTTCGTGCACGAGGCCGGCCTCGTGCAGGAGCTCGTAGCGTTCGAGCACCCGAATCGGATCCCATGGTGCGCCGATTCCGAAGGTGATCTGCACTCGTGCCTTGCGCTCGGCGTCATCGTCCACCCACTCTTCGAGCATCGGAACGATCTGGTTGGCAAGCACGTCTGGCTGACCAGCTCTGTGATCCTCCCAAGGGAACATGTCGTATACACGCACCCAGCGAGACCCCTCCGCCGTTGGCTCCTCGGACACGAGCGCTACGTATCCCACGGCCAGCTCGCGCTCCCCCGACCCACTCTGGGGTCGTGACTGATCGCCGAAGGTGTAGAGCTGCTCGACGTACGACACTTCAAGACCTGTCTGGATCGTGAGCCACCGACGAACCGCCTTCTCGAGGGTCAGATCCTTCTCGGGATCCAGCGGACCGGACGGAAGCGCGCCCGGTTCGGAGCCATCGCGCCCGACGACGAGAATGCTCGGCTCATCATCGGTGACTGTGACAATGACGGCATCAAGAGAGACAGAGACGCCACTTCGCTTCACGTCGGGGATACGTCCTCCTCTCATCGAGTGCAAATCCGGGTTTACGGAACAACTCGAATCGGTGTATCGTTATAGTAATGCTCGCTGCGAGCATAAGTCTTTGAGAGGATGCCTGTGACCACGGCGCTCACCTTCACCGATCGTCTCGACAACGTGCTCCCTGACGTGGAGATCGCTGCTCTGACTCCCCTGATCGAGGAGATCGAAGACCTGAAGAGGCAGCGCAACGCGGTCATCCTTGCGCACAACTACATGACACCGGACATCTACCACGGCGTCTCGGATCTGACGGGCGATTCACTCGCACTTGCCCGCCTCGCCGCGGAGACAGAGGCGGATGTGATCGTCATGGCCGGTGTCCATTTCATGGCGGAGACCGCCAAGATCGTCAGCCCGCACAAGACGGTGCTCATCCCCGATCTCGAAGCTGGCTGCTCACTCGCCGACTCGATCACACCACAGGACGTTGCTCTCCTGCGTGAGCGCTACCCGGATGCTCCCGTTGTCACATACGTGAACACGTCTGCTGCAGTGAAGGCTGCCTGCGATATCACGTGCACGTCTGGCAATGCCCTTGCAGTTGTGGAATCCCTCGATGCCGAGCAGATCATCTTTCTCCCCGACCAGTACCTCGGACGCTGGGCAGACCGACAAGGAGATCATCCTCTGGCAGGGATCGTGCGAAGTACATGAACGGTTCACCGCAGCGGAGCTACGGGAGTATCGCAAGGACTATCCCGGCATACAGATCATTGCTCACCCCGAGTGTCCGACCGATGTCCTCGAGGAGGCTGACTTCGTCGGATCCACATCAGGGATGATCAACTGGGTCAAGGCAGAGGCGCCCGATCGTGTGGTCATGGTGACCGAATGCTCCATGAGCGACAACGTCGCCGTCGAGGCACCCGACACCGAATTCGTACGTCCATGCAACCTCTGCCCCTACATGAAGATGATCACCCTCGAAGGCATCCGGGACGCGCTCAGGGACATGAAGCATGAAGTGCATGTCCCTGATGACATCGCCGAAGGTGCCCGGGTTGCGGTCGAGCGCATGTTGGCGGTGAAATGAACACAAC
>CBETWC010000246.1:0-3416 GCA_965539925.1 uncultured bacterium | reverse complement strand
TGGAACGGTTCAGCTCGGTCCGCAGAATGTGCGAACGTCGACAAGAGACGAGCCGTCACGCTCGGTGCGATGAGCGCGTCGCCGTTGGCGGCTGCGTGGATTGCTTGTACGAGGAGTTCGGGTCCTGCATCTTTGAGCAGGAAGCCTCGAGCCCCGGCCTTGAGGGCCCCGTGGACGTATTCGTCGAGATCGAACGTCGTGATGATGACGATCGCCATTGGGTCGTCAACATCGGGTCCTGCGAGCACACGGGTCGCTTCGAGACCGTCCATCTCGGGCATACGGATATCGAACAGGCACACATCGGGACGCAACTCCCTCGCAAGAGAGACCGCTTCACGTCCGTCCGCCGCGTCACCAACAACTTCTATGTCGGGCTGGGCGTTGAGAATCATCTTGAGGCCGGCTCGGACGAGTTCCTGGTCGTCAGCAATGAGGACGCGGACGGTCATGTCTGGGTCCCTGTCTTTGGAAGCACCGCGCTGACGGACCACCCTCGATCCGGGTTCGGACCTGCCTCGAACGTTCCGCCGAGGAGTGTGGCTCGCTCGTTCATTCCCACGATGCCGTAGCCGGACAGCGTTCGATCGGTCGAAGTCGAGTCACCGTCGTCACGCACCGACAATCGCACATCGGTTTCATCGCCGGTCACCGAGACCTCGATATGGCTTGCGTTGTGTGCGTGCTTCACTGCGTTCGTGATCGACTCCTGGGCAAGACGATACACAGCAGCATCAACCGGCGAACCAAGGTCGCTGAGATCTCCCAACAGCTCAACGGTGACAGAGGGAGCCGTGCCAGCGTTTCGGGAGAGGCGCTCGATGTCCGCTATGCCACGCTGTGGGGCGAGGTCAGCCGTCCGATCGTCTCGAAGGGCACTCACCATGAGACGCATTTCGGCAAGCGTACGGGACGCCTCCTCCTCGATGACCTCGAGAGCGTCCGCTGCCGCTTCGGGATGAGAAGCAGCAACCGTGTGACCAGCTTGGGCCTGGATCACGATTGCCGAGACGTGATGAGCAACCGTGTCGTGCAGCTCTCGAGCGAGCTCCTCACGCTCGCGGAGCTTGACCCGTTCCAGCTCACTGGCACGAACCCTGAGTTCATAGCGCACCAGGGCCCCAACAGCTGCGGGCAGCAGCAAGAACACGACGCTCCCAATCAAGGCCTCGACGATGACGAAACTCGTGGACTGTGCCACGGCGGTGATCACGCCGGCGATCTCGGCGCTGACCACGATGATCGCCAGCCCGATCGCGGCATCCCGACCCGATGCCCACCGAAACAGGGCGTAGGGGAGGAGGAACACGGACACCATCGAGTAGAGGCCGATGTCACCAGCTCCGGCGATGACACCGGCGAGCGTTACGGCGTTGATTACAGCGAAGGTGATGACAACGCCCAAGAGCGGGTGGGTGCGTCGCCAGAACAGGGCGAGCATCAACACCATCATGAGCGCAGTTGCTACGGGTGGCCAGACGACGTCCGTGCGCAGCAGCAGCTCGAGAATCGCAGTGGTCCCCAGCACACCAAGGATCGCCCAGTCGCGCCAGACCCGCACAGGGGGGTTAGGAACTCGGGGTTCGGCCAACAGCGACCGCAGGGAATCTCTCATGTGTATTGATGGTAGAGAGCCGCCCGTCCGGGCGCATCAGCCGAATGCATGGTTTTCGTATCTGTCGTTCGGCCAAGGAGATTCTGGTCTTTCGCCTGATGTTCCAACGAGCGAGATTCGACACGATGGCACCCAATCAGGACAAACACAGGAGAGAGTCCCATGCAGTCATCAACCGAGTCCACGCATCGCCAAGGTGGCACTTCGATGTCCCAGTTCCTCTACCGCCTGGGGCGGACGTCTGCCCGCCGCCCGTGGGCCGCCGTTGGGGCATGGCTCCTCGTTTCGGTACTCGTCATCGGAGCAGCCAGCGTCTTCGGCCAAGAACTCGAGGATGCGTTCGTGGTTCCGGGTCTCGATTCCCAGCAAGCCATCGACCTGCTCGCGGCTGCGCAGTCGGATACGGCTGGCCTCACCGCACTGGTGGTGGTGACACCGTTGGATGACACACAAACGTTCTTCACTTCGGCCACGGCCAAGTCCGCCCTGTCCGAGATCCAAGCCTCCGTTGAGGGTCTGTCGAAAGTCGTCGGCACGAGCGACCCCGCCGGTGCGCTTGCATCCGGACCCGAGGCCGCGCTTGCATCCGGATCCGTATCGCCGGATGGTCGAATCGCCCTCATCCGCGTTCAATATCCCGTGATCGAGGAACTCGACGCGGGTGACCTGGAGAACCTCAAGGCGCTCGGTGCCGCTTTCCGGGAGGATTCACCGCTGCAGGTCGAGATGAACGGTGAACTGTTCTTCTCATTCGA
Organism: uncultured bacterium; assembly: GCA_965539925.1. Classification (GTDB taxonomy): domain Bacteria; phylum Actinomycetota; class Acidimicrobiia; order Spongiisociales; family UBA5794; genus B3-G11. The sequence continues at coordinate 1,046 of CBETWC010000246.1, read as the reverse complement.
GGAGGCCTCGACCAGTGCCAGCGAGATGATCGGGTTGGTCGCAGCGGTGATCATCCTTCTCTTCGCGTTTGGCTCGCTCATTGCCATGGGACTCCCGATCGGGATGGCACTATTCGGCCTTGCCATCGGTATCAGCTCGATGTCCCTCATCGCCTACCTGATCGACGTTCCGAGCTGGGCGCCTGAACTTGCTGCCATGATCGGTCTCGGTGTCGGCATCGACTACGCACTGTTCCTCGTCACAAGGCACCGCGAGTTCCTTGCACGAGGGATGACAGTCGTCGAATCAGCCGGACGTGCCGTTGCGACCGCAGGCCAAGCCGTGATCTTTGCAGGGGGCACCGTTGTCATCGCAATCCTCGGTCTCGCCGTCGCAGGCGTTCCGGCGATGACCGCAGCTGGCGTCGCCATCTCGGTGGTTGTCCTGATCATGGTCGCTGCGTCGGTCACGTTGCTGCCAGCTTTCCTCGGCCTGTCAGGGCACTGGATCAACCGTCTGGGAATCCATCGACACGCAACAACAGACGGACGTACGGTGGGTTTGCGTTGGAAGCGTTGGGGCGAACATGTGACGAAGAACGCATGGGCGTACACGATCGGCACGACACTCCTTCTGCTGCTCATGGCGGCACCGGTGCTGTCGCTACGTCTCGGCTTCCCAGACGAGGGAACATACCCCGAGTCACGCACCGAGCGTCGCGCCTACGATCTCGTAGCTGAAGGATTCGGCGCAGGTATCAACGGCCCGCTCCTCATCGCAGTCGACATCTCCGAGGATCCCAGCGTCGTCGAGCCCCTCGTCGAAGCAATCGGCCAGGATGAAGGCATCGCCGGTATTGCCCCTCCAAGCGTGAACTCCGAAGCTGGCGTTGCGACACTCGTAGCGTTCCCAACGACCGCGCCACAAGACGATGCAACATTCAAGACCGTCCAGCGGCTCAGAACGGATGTCCTGCCGCAGGTTCTCGAGCAGAGTCCCGCCGTGGCGCATGTCGGTGGTGCTGCAGCGAGCTTCGCCGACATCGGAAACCAGGTGAACGACCGAC